>JAFGDX010000296.1 GCA_016931875.1 Prolixibacteraceae bacterium | reverse complement strand
CCACCACGAATTGGGAAACTGAATTTCCCGTTTGTAACGGTTACCTCCGGGTTTTTCCAGTAAACCTTTTCAAGGGTTTTTCCTGCATATTTTACTGTTCCGCCAATCCACGCAAAAGACCCCAACTGCGACACCGTAAAATTGTAATCTAAATATTTCTCACCTATAAACAGAAAATTTGGTCTTTTACCATAGGCTGTCCAAACATCAAGAAGGTAATTGATGTAGTCGGGAACAACATTATTGCTTAAGGTATTTGGCGCAGAACGTACCGGAAGTTTGTCGAGTTCGTCAATCATAAATAATTCGGGATTTATTCCTGCAACAAAATGGTTTGCTGCCGTTGCTCCCGGCAAATCTTCGCCCGAGATTTTTAAGGTATAATTTTCCAATCTGTGAAGAATTCTGCTCTCTCCGGTATAATTGCCTGAAATAAAAAAGAGTATTCTTCGGTTGGCCTGCGTCAAATATTCAAAGGTTGGCCAGGTTTCGCCTAAGGGTAAATAGAAAATTTTTTCAGTAATTACTGAATTTTCTATTACCGAGTCCAGCGTGTGAATATTACCGTCGAAATAAAGAAATACCGGAATTATTGCATTGTTTTGTTTTTCCAGCAGGGTATTAATTTTTTCCAGCAGGAAGTTTAAATCCTGGTTGTTTGCTGTTAGTTTAATGGAATTATTCTTTTCTGTTATTTTTGCTTCAATGCCTGAGTAAGTGTTTCTTTCCAGAAAGTTCCAGAAATTGTCGTTGTTTATGTTTGCAGAACTGGCTTCAACCACTAAAAAAGAATAATCAATAAAGTTATTCGCTTTACCGGTTTGGGTAAACGTTAACAATACTATGATTACTGTTGATATTATGGTCTTATTTCTGAAAAACATAAAATTTAAGTACTATAGGTGTAAGGTTTACCACTTAATTTTTTATTATTTTAAACCCAAATATATATAATTTTTTAGGAAGTGAGATTTTTTTTATGAAAATGTATTAATTATATAAATCATTTTAAATCAAATATTTTAGTTTACAAATTAATTTTAAATTAATACAAAAATAAACATCAGTTACCAGTTTTATTAATGAGTTGCTAATAGCATCAGCTTATACTTGTGCCCAATAAATGTGAAATGAAATAAAACCAGGTGAAGCGGAAATATTATTTGATTTTTATTGCGGGAGGATTGACATTTATTTTTTTACTAACTGCTTTTAATAAAGTGGTTCATTATACATCAACAAATGAATCGTGTGCATCATGCCATGTTCATCCGCATGCGGATGCGACCTGGAAACTTTCAGCACATCATAATACACCCAGCGGGGTTTCTGTAAATTGTGTTGATTGTCATTTGCCGCCTGAAGATCAAAAAGTTCGTTTCCTTACCCGGAAAGCTTATCACGGGTTTCACGACCTGGTAGTGTACATGACCAAAGATGCGGATGAGATTGGCTGGGAAGATAAAAGAACGATAGAAGCTGCCGGAAGATTTGTTTATGAAGATGGTTGTAAAAAGTGTCACACAAATTTATTTCCGTCCACATTAAATCAGTTGGGAAGCGAGTCGCATTTGAAATATTTAAGGGATCCGGAATCTACTTCATGTTTAAAATGCCATCTTAATATCGGGCACTACAGGGGAGAAACCGGTTTAACAATGGTTGAAGATCAAATAACTGAAAATAAAGAAATTTACCAACATCCAACTAAAATAAATACGTTCTCCGACTTTGTTGAAAGAATACCGGAAACTTCGGTTTCATTCAAGATGGTTGCCATTCCCGGAGGCCAGTTTAAAATGGGAAGCCCGGCATCTGAAGCTTACCGGCAGATGGATGAGGGGCCCGTTCGGGAAGTTGCGGTTGACAGTTTTTGGATGGCTGAAGTGGAGGTAACCTGGGATGAGTATCTTGCATTTTTTAATGCAACCAGTTCTCAGGGACGAAAAGAAGCAGAGTTGGAGACAAATCAAGACGTAGATGGAATTACCGGAGCGACACCTCCCTGGGGAGCACCCGATCAGGGGTGGGGAAAGGGAAGTCGCCCGGCAATTACCATGAGTTTTCATGGCGCTGAAACCTATTGCAGATGGCTTAGCAGTATTACCGGGAAAACGTACCGATTACCTACAGAAGCTGAATGGGAATATGCGGCCCGGGGCGGGACACAAGGAACCTACTTCTTTGAAGGTGAGCCACAAGATTATGAAAACAACGGATTTTTTAAGAAAATATTTGGGGTTGATACCACGGTAATTAATTCATATGCAATATATCAGGAAAACAGCCCGTATAAAACTCAAACTCCGGATAAAGTTAAACCAAATCCATTCGGGTTAAAAAATATGCTGGGCAATGTAGCTGAATTTTGTCTGGATTATTATGATCCGCAGGTGTATGGCAAATATCCGCAGGGAATTATTAAAAATCCGCGCGGGCCACGAAACGGTGAAGAACATGTTGTCAGGGGAGGTTCGTACAACAATTCGGCAAAAGATTTACGGGTGGCGCGGCGCGATTTTACAAAAACCACAGAATGGTTGGTAACCGACCCGCAGATACCCAAAAGTATCTGGTGGTATTCCGACTGTAAAAATGTAGGATTTCGTGTGATTTGTGAGTTTGACCCTAACGATTTTGAATAAAAGAAAGTGTTAAATAGTATGGAGAAAAATCAACTATCCCGCAGGAATTTTCTTGAAAAATCTGCCTTAATTGGAGCCGCTGGTATAGCGGGAATTAGTGTTCTTAATTCCTGTAATAAAAAACATAAAACAGTTGATTATGACTTTCCGCCATTGCTCGATAAAGCGCCTGATGGGGAAACATTACGCGCAGGTTTGGTGGGTTGTGGCAACCGTGGAACCGGGGCAGCGCTGAATTTTTTATCGGCCGGCGATAATTTGGAATTGATAGCTCTGGCCGATGTTTTTGAAGATAAAGTTTGGGATTGCAGAAGCAAATTGCAAAAGCAAAATGTAGAGGTTCCCGAAAATAACTGTTTTTCGGGTTTTGATGCCTATAAAAAATTGCTGGAAACAGATGTAGACATTGTAATTCTTGCTACCCCTCCACATTTTCGTCCGGAACATTTTGATGCTTGTGTGCAGGCCAAAAAGAATGTGTTTATGGAGAAACCGGTTTGTGTTGACCCGGTGGGGGCACGGCGTGTTATTGCTACGGCAAAAAAGGCCGAAAATATGGGGCTAACAGTAATAACCGGTACGCAAAGGCGCCATCAGCGCGATTATCTGGACACATACAAACAAGTTGCTTCGGGGGCCCTGGGTGAAATTATATCGGCAAAAGCATGGTGGTTGCAATCGCATGTGTGGTTCAGAACCCGGGAAGAAGGCTGGAGCGATATGGAATATATGTTGCGTAACTGGAATAACTTCTGCTGGCTATGTGGCGATCATATTCTGGATACGCATGTGCACAACATCGATATTGTAAACTGGTTTGTAGGAAAACAACCGGAAAGCGCCATTGGATTTGGAGGGCGACATCACCGGCTGACGGGTGATCAGTATGACTTTTTCAGCATTGATTTTGATTATGGCAACGGAGTTTGTTCTCACAGCATGTCGAGGCAAATGGATGGTTGTGCAAATACACTCGGCGAACTGGTTATGGGAACCGAAGGCTATACAAATTGCAAAAATACGATATACAACCTTGATGGTTCAGTGAAATGGCAATACGAATATCCCAAAAATAAGGATGGAAAGTCCACGGATGTTGTAAAAGTTTCACCGTATATTCAGGAACACATTCATTTGGTAACGGCCATCCGGACAAATACACCGGTTGTTGAGGCCGAGAGAACAGCTGTTTCAACATTAACGGCAATTATGGGAAGAACGGCAGCCTACACCGGCAGGAAAGTTGAATGGGAGGAAATGTTAAACTCTACTGAAAGGTTGGGGCCGGAACAATATGTAATGGGAGAGGTTGATATGGAATTCCCGGTACCCGTTCCCGGTATTCAGCATAAAACTTAAATATGAAGAAATGATTTCTGTTGTCATACCGCTTTATAATGAAAACGTTCTGGTTGATCGTTTACTAACCGAGGTTTTTATGCATCTTGGTTCATTGGGCGAATTATTTGAGGTGGTGTGTGTTGACGACGGAAGCAGCGACTCAACGCTTTCGAGATTGCTGGAATTCAAAAAAAACAACAAACAGCTTAAAGTAGTTTCCCTTTCCAGGAATTTTGGGCTTCAGGCTGCACTTACCGCAGGGCTTGAACATGTAAAAGGGGAATACATCATTATGATGGACGGAGACTTTCAGGATCCTCCCGAGCTAATTCCGGTATTGTATAAAACCCTGCGGGAGAAAAAGGCTGACATTGTAACCGCCATACGCGAACAACGAAACGAGAAGTTTACAAAAAAGTTGTACATCAACATCTTTCATAAAATATTTAGCAGTATAACCGAAGACAAACAGATTGCAAATGCAGGAAATTTCTGTATTATGAACAGGAATGCACACGATGCGATTCTTAAGTTTGCTGAAAGAAACCGTTATTTGCCTGGCATTCGGAGCTTTATCGGGTTTAAACAGGCGAGCATTTTTTACGATCGCCCGGAACGGTTGGAAGGGGAGGCAAAAATGAGCAGGAAAAAACTGTTTGCACTGGCCGCCGATGCAATTTATTCTTTTTCAAAATGGCCCATAAAGTTGTGTTTATATCTGGGGATAACCGGGGTTTTTGTTTTTCTGGCAGCAATAATCTACACCGTCGTCTCAAAATTTATTGGATTTGCGCCAACCGGATGGTCTTCAACTTTTTTGGCTATTAGTTTTTTTGGTTCGGTGCAACTCACTTTTTTGGGGATTATTGGCGAGTATATTTACCGGATTTTTAAAGAAGTCCAAAACCGCCCGATTTATTTTGTAAAAGAATTTTATGAGTAGGCAGTTGGATATAGTGCAGCCACGGTTGGCTTTTTTTGCCGCATTACTTTTGGTAGCAGTGGTTTTATTTGTTTTGGCCCCTGGTGCAGCGGTAAATGTTGATGAGCAGTTGCATTATCCACACGCAAAAAAAGTTGTTAACTGGTATTTTACAGGAGGTGAAGATCAATCGTGCCTGGATACACCTGTTACCAACCTGAAATATTACGGCCAGTCGGTTGATAATTTTACAGCGCTCATTAACCGCATATTTTCGTTTGAGGATGAATTTTTAGTGCGGCACTACACAGGGGCATTTTTTTTCTGGCTGTTGTGTCTTTTTTCCGGAATAGTTGCCCATCAGTTAAGTGGCTCATATGGGGTTTCTGTGGTTACAGTATTAACATTGCTTTTTATGCCACGCTTGTTTGGTCAGGCGTTTGGGAATTTAAAAGATATACCCTTTGCAACCGGGTATATGGCGGGTATTTACATGATAACCAGGTATCTGAAAGAATTGCCAAAACCGGAATGGAAAACCGCAATCCTGCTTGGAGCAGCTATTGCTTTTACCTCTTCAGTCAGGATTGGAGGGGTAATTTTATTTGCTTACCTCGCGCTTTTTGGCACTTTGTATTTTATTGCGAAGCCTTTTGAACTTAAACATATCGTTTCAACTAAACCTTGTTTTGTCAGGCTAACGGGTCAGTTAATTTTAATTGCTGTAATAGGTTATTTTGCCGCATTATTATTTTGGCCCTTTGCCTTGCAAAACGTTTTTGAAAATCCTCTGGAAAGTTTGCAGGTGATGGAGCACTACAAAGTCAGTATCCGTCAGATTTTTGAGGGTAATTTGGTGTGGAGCACCCAACTTCCCTGGTTTTATTTGCCAAAGTGGTTGTTAATTTCAACACCCGAATTTGTTATCGCCGGAATATTTCTTTACACCATATTGCTGTTCAAAACAAAATGGAAACAGAATTTAACTACCCGCCTGCCCGAGGTTTTAATGGGTTTCAGTTTTCTTTTCCCGGTGGTTTATGTTATTTTGATAAAATCAAATCTTTACAGCGGTATTCGTCAGTTGCTTTTTGTTTTACCCCCACTGGCAGTTATTGCCTCCATCGGGTTGTTCCGGTTTTTTAAACTGAATATAAAACCCGTTTTGAAATATACCGGTACAGCACTCTTTTTTATTTTGATGATATTGCCGGTAACACACCAGGCAAAAACTTTCCCGGCCGATTATATTTATTTTAACGCTCTGGTCGGAGGAAACAAGGGGGCCTGGGGTAATTTTGAATATGATTATTATTTCCACGGAATAAAAGAACCTGCTGATTTGTTAAAGGAAATGATTGGAGATAATAAAGTTACCATTGCTTCCAATTGCAATCTTTCCAATTATTTTGATGGTTTGCCAAATGTAAAATACACCTATGTAAAATACCTGGAACGGAGTACTCAGGATTGGGATTACGCCATTTTTGGAATAAATTATATTCATCCGTTCCTGTTGAAAAATAATACATGGCAATCGACTTCAGAAATAAAAACCTATTTCCATAAAGAAAATCCGATTGCTGTTTTGTTAATAAGGAAAAGCAAGGATGATTATGAAGGTATCATTGAGGCAAAAAAATACAATTTCGTGGAGGCCAGAAAATTATTGGAGCATTCGCTCGAAGCCGATCCGCAAAATGTGTGGCTTCTGGTTGAACTTGCGAAATTGAGTCTGTTTCAGGGTGAAAATGAAAATGTTAAAAAATACATACAAAAAGGCCGGGAAATTTATCCACGGTACGAGCCATTTTATCTTTTGGAAGCCCAGCAACTTTTTGATGAACAACGGTACAGCGAATCGTATGCAACATTGGAAGAATTGATTGAGGTGAATCAAAGATACAAACCGGCAGCCCCTTTACTGGCAGCAGTGAAAGAAAAATTAGGTATAAACTAAAAATTTGTGACATGAAAATTTTAAAAAAGATTTCAGCATTTGTGATTCTCATTTTATTGAGAATGCCAAACCTTTTGGCACAGGATGAAGGAACTTACATTGACAACCTCAACATCCAGGACAGTTCTTATCTTCAACAGGATGCTCTGGCTGGAGCTGAAAGCGCTTCCGGTTCAAACACTACTGTAATTATAATTGTTGCAGTGGTTGTAATTGCTGTTGTTGCTTTTCTAATTCTTCGGAAAAAGAAAAAGTAAAAATCAAGTTATTGAAAGTGAGTGAAAAACCTGTCAGCAATGACGGGTTTTTTTGTTTGGTTGGAGGCAAAAAAAAAGGCAGCTTCTACAAGCTGCCTCAAAGCCATGAAAACAATTAAACAATGTTCAGAAAACAGAAAACTAGAAACAAT
>JAFGDX010000295.1 GCA_016931875.1 Prolixibacteraceae bacterium | reverse complement strand
GCCAGACCAATTCCCTGTCCGATAATGGTTGCTTCCCGAATGCCGGTGTCAAAAACACGGTCTGAACCATATTTTTCCTGCATTCCTTTCATTCCCTGATTTACATCGCCCATTTTACCTGTGTCTTCACCAAAGGTGACCAGGTTGGGATATTTTTCAAATAAGGCATCAAAATTTTTATTCACTATTTGAGAACCGTTTACATCTTCCGCATTTGAACTGTATTGAACCGGATGCCCCTTAACTTTTAATGCCGAATCAGACCCCGTTCGGTATAAACTGCTGTTATAAAAATCAACGGTTCTTTTTTCGAATCGTTTAATCCAGTTTTGCAATTCAGCTCTTTCCTTTTGCAAATCCGGATTCAAATGAATTTCCAGATTTAGGCGTTTGGCAAAACTTAGATGCGAGCGTCGGGTCGGAAAAATTCTTTGGCGCACCAATTCAAATTTGCGATCGTTTTGCAGGTCTGTTTTTTTATCTATTTTTTCCAGAATTTCCAATAATTCACTTTGCTCTTTCCGGTATCCGTTGGTGAAATTTTGCCAGGCTTTATTCCGCGCTTCCTTGGCCCTTTGTTTGGCCGATTTTTCTATCTCAACCAACATGTCAATGTCAGCAACTCCTGTTTCAAGCAGCCACTTTCGCATCTGGTTTAAGCCGTCATATTCATTTTCCCATTCCAGGCGTTGCTTTGTTTTGTACCGTTCATGCGACCCCGAGGTAGAATGCCCCAAAGGCTGCGTAAGTTCCTGAACATGAAATACGGCCGGAACCTGTTCTTTTCTGCATTTCGAAATTCCTGCTGAAAATGTTTCTATAAGTTCAGGATAGTTCCATCCCCTGCAGGTGTATATGTCAATTCCGTTGGTGTCTTTTTCCTTCTGAAAACCTTTGAGTGCTTTTGAAATACTTGATTTGGTGGTTTGTAACTCCACCGGAACGCTTATTCCAAATCCGTCGTCGTAAATGGCAACGGCAATGGGTACCTGCATCACTCCGGCTGCATTAATGGTTTCCCAGAAAACTCCTTCCGATGTACTTGCGTCGCCAATACTTCCAAAAGCTACCTCATTTCCGTTCACATTGTTGTTTAATGCGTTTTTTAGTTTAGGATTTTGCCTTACCATTTTTGAGGCTTGTGCCAGCCCCAGCAGTTTTGGCATCTGTCCGCCGGTGGATGAAATATCGGAAGCTGAATTGTACTGGCCGGAAAGATTTTTTATCTCGCCTTTTTCGTTGATGTTTGCTGTGCTGAAGTGGTTGTTGAAATTCCGGCCAACAGTCGATGGATTCCGGTCCTCGTTGGTGTCACCGTAAATCATGGCAAAAAATTCCTCCGGCTGAAGTAATCCCAGCGCCAGCATAAATGTTTGGTCGCGGTAGTACCCCGAACGCCAGTCGCCTTTTTGAAAGGTTTTGGCAAAGGCTATTTGCGCTATTTCTTTTCCGTCGCCAAAAATGCCAAAGTGTGCCCTTCCGTTGTGTACTTCACTCCGGCCCAAAATACTTAACTGACGGCTCAAATATGCCAAATAATAATCGTTTAATAGTTCCTCGGTAGAAAAGTGAGGATTGGTTATAATCTCAGATTTTTCCAAATACATTCGGCTTTTATTATTAAGGACACTCATGTCTGTTTTGCTTTAAAATAACATTCCAGAATCCGATTTGTTTAAACGGGTTCAATGGATCAAAAATTCCTTATATTTAAAAAAATTAAATCAGGAGATATGAAACGAAAACTCGAATTAGTAACCCGTCTGAGTGTTTTTTTGTTATTTTTTTCGGGCATTTTTGGATTGAATTTGCCTGCTCAGGCACAGGAAATATTTGTGTCGCCTCTGGTGGGGAATGATTTAAATGACGGAACAAAACAGAATCCACTCGCCACTCTTTCGGAAGCCCAAAAAAGAGCGTATCAAATGGCAACCTGCAAAACTTCAGAAGTGATAGTTTGGCTGCAGGACGGAACGTACCCAATCAGTAAACCGCTGCTATTTGAGCCGGTTTCTGCAACCAATTCTGTATTTTCCCTTCATTTTAAAGCTTTGCCCGGAACTCATCCGTTAATTTCAGGAGGGATTCAATTATCGGGCTGGATAAAAAAATCAGATGGCCTTTGGGAAGTTCAACTCCCGAAACCGGATGGCAGGACTTTGCAACCCCGCGAATTTTTTATTGGCGAACAAAGAGCAAAACGGGCACGTTTCCCCATCGAAGGATATCTGCGAATGAAGCAAGTGGGAGCCGATCGCCGAACCAGTTTCTTTTTTGAAGAAAACGATTTTCCTGTTCCGAATTCACTGAATGATGTTGAACTGGTTGTTCTTCATGACTGGTCCATTTCAAGAAACTCGGTAAAAGAAATAAATCGCGAAGAAAATCAACTCATTACAAACGATTCAATAGGGGCAAAAAATCCTGCTTTTTTTAATCTCGACCACTGGGAACCCAGTCCGCGCTATTTTTTGGAGAACGCGGTTGAATTTCTGGATGAAGATTACGAATGGGTTTTTGATTCCGGGCAAAATAAAATAATGGCAAAATTTCCTGAGTATATAAATCCAAATCAAACAGAAACCACGATTCCG
>JAFGDX010000294.1 GCA_016931875.1 Prolixibacteraceae bacterium | reverse complement strand
CAATTTTTAATCTTTCTTTGGGTTTTATAATAACATTCAGGTATGTTATTTTTAGAATTATATTACTTTTGTACCTCTTGAAAGCTGTGGTATGTACAAGAAATACAGTTTTAGTTCATTGATATTCAACGGGTTGTAAGAGTTTTAAGGATGCGGATTTTTGCGGATTTCAGATAAAAATTCAGCTGTAAAATCGCACTGTTTTGTCCGTTTTTTTGATTCCGGCGCCTTTTTGAATATTTTGAATTTTATATATGCCTGAAACTATTGTAATAATAAACAATTACGCAGACCAAATGAAAAAAATTGTATTGGTAGTTGCAGCAATTTTAACAGCTGTTTCAGGTTTTGCACAAAAAACAGCCGACATAGGGATTTGGGGGGGAGCATCAACCTACATTGGCGATGTAAAAGATGTACCTCCATTTCAATCGTTCAATCCAAATTTTGGGGCATTTTTCAGATACAATTTCAATCCCAGGATAGGGCTTCGTGCCATGTTTCTAACCGGTAAAATTTCGGGAGACGGAAACATTGAAGGAACGCCCTGGAACTTTGAAAAAGGGGTGCAGGATATGTCGCTGCAGGTTGAAATTAATTTTCTGAAATACCGGGTAGGGGAGAAAAAAACACCTTTTTCACCTTATTTGCTGGGAGGAATTGGGGTCATGTATTATCCTTACGAAGTGGATCCTGCATTGATTTATGCTTTCAATCAGAACCACAACAAAGGAATGGCAATTATTGATGAATCGGTGGTGGCACTTTCGCTGCCTTTTGGAATGGGAATTAAAACCCATGTGGGCGAACGCCTTGGAATAGGAGTAGAATATTTAATGAGAAAACATTTTGTTGATAAACTCGATAACCTTGATGATCCACTCGCTTTTATAAATAATGAGGGAAAAGAGACGGTGTACAGCGATTTTTTTCATAACAACGACTGGTCAGGGTATCTCGGAGTTCATTTAACATACAAAATATATCTGGGTAAAGAGGCATGCCCGGCATACGACAAGATTTACAGATAATGGAATCGTTCAGAGACAGGTTAAATAGAAACAACATACCGGAACATGTGGCCATCATTATGGATGGAAACGGACGCTGGGCAAAAAAACAGGGAATATCCCGGATTTTTGGCCATCAGAAAGGGGTTGATGCTGTGAGGATAACCGTTGAAGCAGCCGGAGAAGTTGGAATAAAATACCTTACGTTGTATGCTTTTTCTACTGAAAACTGGGAACGTCCGAAATATGAAGTTGATGCTTTGATGACTCTGCTGGTTCAGACCGTTGAAGCGGAAACCGAATCGCTGATGAAAAACAATGTAAGCCTTAGCGTAATTGGCGATATTTCAAAAATGCCCAAAAAGGTTCGAAAAAAATTAAACAACTGTATCGAAATGCTGGGGGCAAACACCGGATTAAAGCTGATACTGGCATTGAGTTACAGTTCTCACTGGGAAATTCTTGAAGCAGTGAAAAATATTGCAATGGACTCCCAACATGGAAAAATAGTTCCGGAAGATATCAACGAAAAACTGTTCCGAAAATATCTGGCTACAGCAAATTATCCTGATCCTGAACTCTTGATCCGCACCAGCGGCGAACAACGGATCAGTAATTTTTTGTTATGGCAGATAGTATATACCGAGTTGTATTTTACAAATAAATTGTGGCCCGATTTTGGAAAAGAAGATTTATACGAAGCCATTTACAACTACCAAAACAGGGAAAGAAGATTCGGAAAAATAAGTGAACAGTTAAAAAGCTAATTAATAAATGTTTAGAATGCGAAAGCCAATTGTACTTGTACTGTTATTAAACCTATTTGTTTTACCTCAATTGTATGCACAGGTTGCCGACAGTACTAATTTTTCAATTTATTATTCAAGCCCGAAAAAATATACCATTGCCGATATTAAAGTTTCAGGTATCAGGTATCTGGACAAAACGGTTTTGATCCAATTATCCGGATTATCGGTGGGAGATGAAATTGAAGTGCCCGGGGAAGCCATAACCACAGCCATAAAAAAATTATGGCAGCAGGGGCTTTTCTCCGATGTTCAGATTTCGGCCACCAAAGTTGTGGGTAACCAAATGTGGCTCGATATTTATTTACAGGAACGCCCCCGGCTTGCAGATGTGAATTTTATTGGCGTTACCAAATCTGAAAAAGATGATATTACTGAAAAAGTTCTTCTTCTGAAAGGCAGCCAGGTTACCGACCACCAGGTAAACAGCGCAGAGCGAACCATAAAAGGAATTTTTACAGAAAAAGGATTTTTAAATACCGAAGTAAATATTGTTCAAAGAGATGATACAACTCAAAACAACAGTATTGTTCTGGATATTTATATCGATAAAAAAGAAAAAGTAAAGGTTAATAATATTGAAATTGAAGGGAACGAGGCATTAAACGATGTGGTGTTGGAACGCGCCATGAAAAAAACCAATGAGCGGAGCCTGAGAAACTTTTTCCGCACCAAAAAATTCCTTCAGGAAGAATACCGGAAAGATAAAATTGCCATGGTTGACAAATACAACGAAAAGGGATACCGTGATGCTGTAATTGTTAATGATACGGTAAAACAAATTGAAGTAGGGAAAAAAGACAGACCCAGGGTAAACATTGATATTGAAGTGGAAGAGGGCGACAAATACTATTTTGGAGATATCAGGTGGGTTGGAAACACCATTTATCCTTCCGACTATTTAAGTGCCATGTTAGGGATAAAAAAAGGTGACGTTTTTAATCAGAAAATTCTTGACAAGCGTTTGTTTGATAACGATGAAGGTTTAAACAATTTGTATCTCGACAAAGGTTACCTGTTTTTTAATCTTGAGCCTGTGGAAGTTAATATCGACAAAGACTCCATCGATTACGAGATGAGGATTTATGAAGGAAAACAGGCCACCATTAACAAAGTACTTATTAGCGGGAATACCAAAACACATGAACATGTTGCGCGT
>JAFGDX010000293.1 GCA_016931875.1 Prolixibacteraceae bacterium | reverse complement strand
TGCTGAAATTATTTTTTAGTTCTGTTTTTTGCTTTTCTGATTATTTCCGAAATATGGCCCCAGTAGCGCTCATGAAATTTTACGCTTTGTTTCCCGATAATGTCGTTGTAACTCATGGGTTCATCTTCCGGGTGAAATTTTCTCACATACAAATCCTCATACAAACCGGGCACTTCGGGATGAAACTGAACGGCAAAAACATTCGAAAAAGTACTGTGCGCCAGTCCTTCTACAATTTTTCCGTCGGGTGACATGGCTGTAATTTCCAACCCTTTCCCCAGTTTTTCGGCCGCCTGGTGATGACTGCTGTAAACACGCGGTTCCCAGCGTTTGGGTACTTTTACAAAGTCACCAAAAAACGGGTTTTCTGTAAATTTTATGGTGTGCAGGTTAATTCCCATCAGCAAGGTGTCCTCAACCATTTCCTGCCAGTAGTTGCGGTGTAAATTTGCTCTTCCAATTTTTAAAGCAGCTTCCGGATTATCAGCACCAAAAATTTCAGCCGGAATGTCCTGAATCAATGTTCCGCCGGTGGCTACATTCATGGTTTGCATCCCCAAACAAAAACCGGTAACCAAATAGCCTGGTTTTTGATTTAGCAGCGGTTCATAATTTTCATTGTTAAAGCCTCCCAGCAGGTGAAATAAAAATGTGGTTTCAAAATAATGTCGCCCCGGATCAGTCACCACCGAACGTGTATTTTCCTCACCATACACACCCGGAGGAATATCGGGGCCGCCAAAAAAGAACACCGCTACTGAGTTTTCAAAAATAGTATTTAATTCAGCCGTGCAACTATTGGTTTCAAAAAGATCATCCTCTTTCAAATTTCCCTTTACTTCGTGTAAATAAAATTTTTTAAGGTTATTTTTTTCAATATACTCTTTTGTCTGGCTAAAATCGTAATTCTGCCCTTCATAATACACCCCAACAAAACGTGTTTTTCCTTTTTGAACATCCAGTAAATCAGCATTCACAAGATAACGAACCGTTTGTATATTTCTGACAGTAGGATTGGTGAGTATAACATATTTTTTCCGGTGATTAAACTCACCGTGAAAAAAATCCTGCGAAGTTGCAGACAATACAAATAAAGTCAGAAATACCAGAAGAATATTCTTTTTCATAAATCGTACGTTTTGTTTTTAATATGAACATAACCATCGTTTTCTGCGTCTCACGTTAAATTTTCAGTGAAATAGAATTTACATTTGCCCGCATAAAACGGCCTTTATTAATTCATATCTGTTTCAAAATAAAACCATTTGCTTTCAAAGATAATAATCAAAACTTTTCCAAAACAGTTTTTATGAATTCTTTGAATAAAGTTGCATTTAGATTTGCAAACTCAGCAAACTTTGTAAATTTGTGACCAAACAAAAAGTAAATACTATGAAATTCAATTTTAAAACTTCCTACATTGTCATTGCCGTTGTAGCTTTAATTGTACTGCTGCTGTTTGGTGGTCGCATGTTTCTGATAATAGAAGCAGGTGAAAGAGGCGTGGTTTTTAAACCTTATACCACCGGTTTGGATAAAGAGAATATTTTTGGCGAAGGTTTCCATATTATTGCACCCTGGAACGAAATGTACATTTACAATGTACGCGAACAGCAACGTGAAGAAACCATGGATGTACTGGACAAAAACGGATTGTCAATCAATACCGACATTACGGTGAGGTTTAATCCTATTTTCGACAAAATAGGTTTTCTGCACCAGCAGTTTGGAGTGAATTACATCAATGTTTTGGTGGTACCGGAAGTGCGTTCTGCGGTACGACAGGTGGCCGGGCGTTATACTGCTGAAGAAATTTATTCAACTAAAAGGGCCGAGGTGGAACAAACCATAAAAGACGAAACCCGCAGAATTTTGGAAGAAAACCACATTAACATGCGTGCCCTGCTGATTCGTTCCATAAATTTACCGGAACAAATAAAAGGCGCCATTGAAAGTAAACTAAAACAGGAACAGGAAGCACTTGCCTACGAATTCAGGTTGCAACGTGAAGAATCGGAAGCCGAACGCCGCCGTATTGAAGCTGAAGGGATTGCCAATTACAACCGCATTATCAACGCAAGCTTAACAAATAACATATTAAAGCAACGAGGTATAGAGGCCACTACTGTTCTGGCTGAATCGCCCAATACAAAAATTATTGTTATTGGAAACAATGAGGATGGATTACCATTAATACTTGGAAATAATTAAAAGGTTCTTTTATAAATAAACAGGCTGGGTTTCCGGCCTGTTTTTGTTTTGTTTTGAATCATGAAAAAAATTAAAAATCCATTCACTGAAAAAGATACCTCACGAAAAGAATACAACTGCTTTGGCTGCTCGCCTTTTAATAAAAATGGCCTGCATCTTGAATTTTGGGAAGATGGCGATGAGATTCTGGCAAAGTGGCAACCGCAAAAATCGATGGAAGGCTGGCTGGGAGTTTTGCATGGCGGAATTCAGGCAACACTTGTTGACGAACTGGCCGGTTGGATTGTTTTGCTGAAAAAGAACACGGCTGGCGTTACCTCTGCCTTACACATCGACTATCTAAAACCGGTTTACATTACAAAAGGAGAAGTCACCATCAAAGGGAAACTGATTTCTTCGGAAGGAAGAATTGCAAAAATTGAATGTACTTTGCTCGACGGAGACGGAAATGAATGTCTTCGCGCAAAAGCCGATTATTTTTGCTTCCCCGAGAAAATTGCAAAAGCAAAATACCATTATCCCGGCATAGAAGCATTCTACAGGTAAGGCA
>JAFGDX010000292.1 GCA_016931875.1 Prolixibacteraceae bacterium | reverse complement strand
GGGAATTCAGATGAAGTAGCTCTGCAAAACAACCTGGATGCATATTACCGTGTAAAAAATATGCTGGTTGCTCCGGATGAAAATCTGATTGTTACTTTTTCATTCCGCAATCTGTAAAGAAACCCGAAGGGCATGCAAACAAAAAATCCTGATAAAAAGGATGAATTAAAACAAACCACATTAACGGGGAACGAAGAAATTTCCCCTGGAGTCCACCTCATTTCTTTTAAACGAGATGTTGATTTTATTCCCGGGCAGGTGGTGAAAATTGGTACCGACAAGGAACATCCTCCCCGTATTTACAGCATTTGCAGCGGAAACCGTGAAGAAGAAATCCGGATTCTTTTCAATATCAAAGAGGATGGCTTTTTAACTCCGCAACTGGCTTCTTTTATCCCCGGCGAACCAATTTTTGTTTCAAAACCCTACGGAAGTTTTCTGGGAACACGGGAGCCGGCCTGGTGTATTGCCACCGGAACAGGAATCGCCCCGTTTTACAGCATGTTTCAATCGGGTTTGTTCGAAAATAAAAAGCTCATTCACGGGGTGAGTTACCTCAACCAGTTCTATTTTGAAGATGAACTGGACCGGGAATTGGGAAAAAACTACATTCGTTGTTGTTCGCGCGAATCCTCATGCGATGTATACCCGGGACGAGTTACCCGTTATCTTTCTGAAACCGGTGATTTCCCAAATCTAAAGTATTACCTCTGCGGAAAAGCAATAATGGTAGTGGAAGTCCGGGATTTGCTTATTGAAAAAGGTGTTCCCTTCGAAAACATTATTGCAGAAATCTATTTCTAACCAAAATCAGAATAAAAGCTGAAGGTTGTAATTTATACTTCGTTACCTTTACCAATAATAAAATCAAACGATTAATACACACAAAATGAAAAAAACGATTTTAACACTCGCTGTTTTCCTTTTTGTTTCTTCGGTGAGTTTCATCCAGGCACAAAACGTAAAGGAAATTCTTGACAACCATTTTAAGGCCATTGGCCAGGACAAACTTGCAAAAGTGGAAACATATGCCATCAAAGCCAAAGTTACCCAAATGGGAATGGAACTTCCGATGGTAATGAAAATGAAAAAACCCAATAAATTCAGAATGGAAATGGATATGGCCGGACAAAAAATGATTCAGGTGTACGACGGGCAAAAAGGCTGGGTTGTAGCTCCGTGGATTAGCAGCGAACCGCAGGAATTAACAGGTGCTGAACTGGAACAGGCCATGGCACAGGCTGATATTGACGGTGAACTCTACAATTACGAAAAAAAAGGTCACCAGGTGGAATTGGTTGGCAAAGAAGACATTGACGGGACTGATATGTATAACCTGAAAGTGACCAACAAAAACGGCAGTGTAAAGAATTATTACATTGATGCCGAAAAATATTTGATTAACCAGGTAAAAGCCTCGGCTGTTTCTATGGGACAGGAGGTAAATGTTACCCAAAAAATGGTGGAATACAAAGATTTTGACGGGATTAAAATTGCCACCAAGATTATTTCTGAAACTCCAATGGGAAATGCTGAAATTGTGATGGAAGAGGTTGAACTTGATGCTAAAATTGACGACAGCATCTTTGCAAAACCATCCAACTAATTCCGAAATAACAATTCAAAAAATGCGGTCCAGCCTTACAACTGAACCGCATTTTTTTATTTCTGCCTGAAAAAAACCTGGATGGGAACACCGGTAAAACGAAAGTGCCCGCGAATCTGGTTTTCAATATATCTTCGGTACGGCTCTTTTATATACTGCGGCAAATTCGCAAAAAGTGCAAATGCAGGGGTTGGCGAAGGCAACTGGGTTACATATTTTATTTTTATAAACTTCCCTTTTACCGATGGCGGCGGATAAGCTTCTACAGCTTCCAGCAATATTTCATTGAGTTGCGAAGTTTTGATTCGCTGTTTACGGTTTTCAAAAACTTCGATGGCGGTTTCCAGGGCTTTGTGCACCCTTTGTTTGCTTTTTGCTGAAATAAAAATGATGGGAACATCGGTAAAAGGAGCCAGGCGTTCTTTAATTTCAGCAGCCAATTTTTTGGTTGAATGCGTATTTTTATCTATCAAATCCCACTTGTTCACCAAAACAACCACCCCTTTTTTATTTTTTACAATCAGGTTGAAAATGTTCACATCCTGTGCTTCCACACCACGGGTGGCGTCAATCATCAACAAACAAACATCCGAGTTTTCAATGGTTCTCACCGATCGTAAAACCGAATAAAACTCCAGATCTTCGTGCACCTTTCCTTTTTTACGCAGGCCGGCTGTATCCACAATCATAAAATCGTGGCCAAATTTATTGTATCGGGTATGAATGGAATCGCGGGTAGTGCCTGCCACATCCGTTACAATATTTCGCTCCACACCAATCAATGCATTGATGAATGACGATTTCCCAACATTGGGCCGTCCAACTACCGAAAGGTGAGGTAATTCAGCTTCTTCTTCCGGTTCTTCCTTTACCGGGAAACTGGCAACCAACCGGTCGAGCAAATCTCCTGTTCCGCTTCCGGTCATTGATGAAATACAAAAAATTTCGCCCAACCCGAGCCCGTAAAATTCCTGTGCATCCGGAATGCGCTGGTTATTATCCACTTTATTCACTGCCAGGATAACCTTCTTTTTGGTTTTTCGGAGAATGGCTGCCACTGCATCATCGAGGTCTGTTATTCCGGCTTCCACGTCAACCACAAACAAAATAACATCCGCTTCCTCAATCGCCAAATGCACCTGTTTGTTGATTTCGGCTTCAAAAACATCATCCGAATTTACCACATAACCGCCGGTATCAATAATTGAAAAATCAACTCCGTTCCACTGCCCTTTTCCATAGTTGCGGTCGCGTGTAACACCTGAAATTTCATCAACAATTGCCTTTCTCGACTCAGTAATACGGTTGAATAAGGTTGATTTGCCTACATTGGGGCGTCCCACAATTGCTACTATTTTGCTGCTCATTTCTGTCTTGTTTTTAGGGCACAAAGCCCGTCGTTTTTGTTCCCGGGCTACAATGCCTGAAACATTCTGTTTATCATTTCTAAAATTCTGGTACCTGGCACAAAATCTTCCGTTTCAAAATGCATCGTATCCAAATTTTTTTAACTGCCCGTCTTTGTCGCGCCAGTCTTTGGCTACTTTTACAACCAGTTCCAAAAATAGCTTTTTATTGAAAAATTCTTCTGCATCCAGGCGGGCTTCCGACCCTACTTTTTTAATCATTTTCCCCTGGTGACCAATAATAATGCCTTTTTGTGTATCCCGCGCCACATAAATTATGGCCCGCACGTGTATTATTTTTTCTGATTCTTTGAACTCTTCCACCTCAATTTCAACTGAATACGGAATCTCTTTCTGGTAATTCAGCAGAATTTTCTCCCGTATAATTTCCTGCAGAAAGAAGCGTTCGTTCCGGTCGGTCAAATCATCTTTTGAAAAAAACGGCGGACTTTCAGGCAATAATTCCAGAATGCGGTCGAAAATGGGTTGAATGTTAAATTTCTCTTTTGCTGAAACCGGAAACACATCGGCTCCCGGAAACGTTTCCGACCAGTATTCAAACAGTTTCACCACCTCTTCCTGGTTCGACAAATCGATTTTGTTGATCAAAACAATTACGGGCATGTTCGATTTGCGCACCCTTTCAATATATTCCGGGTTTTTCCCCGCTTTTTCCTGCACATCGGTAACAAACAAAATTACATCGGCATCAATCAGCGCCGTATCAACAAACCGCATCATGGTTTCCTGCAGTTTGTAGTTGGGCTTCAAAATTCCGGGTGTATCGGAATACACAATCTGAAAGTCGTCGCCACTTACAATGCCTTTTATCCGGTGCCGG
>JAFGDX010000291.1 GCA_016931875.1 Prolixibacteraceae bacterium | reverse complement strand
GTGATGCTGCGTTTTGAAGGGGTAAAATCGGCATCGTACGTTTGGGTGAACGGAAAACGTGTGGGCTACAACCAGGGCGGGTTTGAGCCGGCTGAATACAACATCACACCGTTTATTCAGGAGGGAGAAAATGATTTGGCGGTTCAGGTCATTCGCTTTTCTGATGGTTCGTATCTTGAAAACCAGGATATGTGGCGGCTTTCAGGAATTTTTCGCGATGTGAAACTTTATGCCCAACCCAAAACGTTTATCCACGACTTTTACATTATCACCGATTTGGACCGGGAATACAAAGATGTGACGCTGAAAATTGAAACAGATATTCAAAACATGCGGAGTGATTCTGCCGTTTGTTCCCTCGAAATTGACGTACTGGATGATAACCGGGAATCGGTTTTGGCGGAAGGAATTCAAACGGTAAAATTCTCAGTGCCGGCCAATTCTTCAAAAAAGGTTTTTGTTTCAGCGGTGATTGTTGATCCTCCCAAATGGTCGGCTGAATTTCCAAATTTGTATACAATTCTTTTTCAGTTAAAAAACAACAAAGGCGAAACCCTGGAGGCATTCACCCAAAAAACAGGATTTCGCGAGGTGGAATACAGAAATCATATTTTAACCGTAAACGGTGTTCCGGTAAAACTAAACGGGGTAAACAGCCACATGCACCATCCGGAACACGGGCAGGCAGTGCCGCTTGAAACCTTGCGCAAGGATCTGATTTTAATGAAACAATTCAATATCAATTGTGTGCGAACCTGTCATTATCCGCCTACACCTGAATACATTGCAATGGCCAACGAACTGGGCATGTATATTTTTGATGAAGTGGGCGATGAGGCGCATTCAAACACACAGCTTTCCAAAGACCCGGCCTGGACAGAAATGTATAAAGATCGCTCGCGCAAACTGGTGTACCGCGACCGGAACAATCCGTCGGTGATTGTGTGGAGCGCAGGGAATGAATCGGGAAGCGGAAACAATATCAACGAAGTGATTAAAACCGGCAAGGAAATCGATCCCAGCCGCCCCGCATGGATGTATGGCGGAAACCAGTTTTATATTCCATTTGAAGATTTGGTGGGCCCGCGGTACTGGGACCCGATTGACTATAAAAACCTGGCCGAAGGAAAAGTGCTTCCGCAAAATGATTTCCGGGCTTCATTTATGGATGAATATCTGGCCGCCACCGGAAACGGTTTGGGAGGAATGGATGAGTACTGGGAATGGATTTGGAAATACCCGCGGCTAACCGGGGGAGCCATTTGGGACTGGATTAGCCCCGGAATAAAAACCCCGCGCCGGATATTACCCGATTTGTCGCAACACAAAAATGACGGGCAAATTATGGGGCGGCCGGTTTTTGATCAGGGTTACCAAGATTGGGGATTAAGATTCTCCGGACATGATGACTGGGTGGAATTTTACCGCGACCCAAGTCTGGATATCACCGGTAACCAGCTTTCCATTGGTTTTTGGGTGAAACCCTTTGAAATTCCGCAACCCGGCACATTTGTTTCAAAAGGGCAGTTTCAGTACGGAATCCGGATGGAAGATGCAGAAACGCTTGAGTTTTATATCCACAGCGGAAAGCGCATTTCCGCAAAAACAAAGGTGAATGAAAGTTTTTACGGAAAATGGCACCATATTGCCGGTATTTATGATGGCAAATCATTAAAATTATACGTGGACCAAAAACCGGTGGCAGAAACGCGTTTTACCGGAAACATCAGCCACACGCCGTTTCCGCTTTGTATTGGCAGGGAAGCCGATACCCAGGATCAGGGCGAATTTTCAGGGCGAATGTCAAACATGATTATTGACGAGGTGCGGATTTTTGACAAGGCCGTTTTGGTTGCCGATTTTGATAAACCGGTGAGCGATGAGGTTTTGGCGCTCGGTTTTGAGGAAGATAAAAACGAAGGTGACTTTTTAGCCGTTGGATTAGGCGGCCGCACCTATGGAATTATTTGGCCCGATCGCGAAATTCAGCCTGAAATTTACCAGATAAAAAAATCGGGGCAACCCATTCTTATCGAAGCTGTTGATGTTGAAAAAGGCATTGTGAAAATAACCAACCGGCATCATTTTAAAAATTTAAAAGAACTGGACGGAACCTGGGAATTGAGTGTAAATGGCGAACCCGTTCAGCGTGGTTTTTTTGATGTTGAACTTCCTGCGCGGCAATCAAAATTGGATACAATTCCTTTCCGAATGCCAAAAGTGGAAGTCAATTCGGAATGTTTTCTCACGGTTTCATTTCAGTTAAAAGAAGATACAAAATGGGCAAATACAGGCCATGAAATTGCCTGGGAGCAGCTAAAAATCCCAACGCATGTATATCAGCTTGAAATTGAAAATGCAAAAAGTAAAATTACTGCTGTTGAAAATGCAAACGAAATAACAATTACAGGGAATAATTTCAGGTATGTTTTTGATAAAAAGACGGGTGAAATAAATTCACTTCAGTTGAATGGAAAAGATTATCTGGAAAGCGGGCCGGTTTTTAATGTGTGGCGTGCGCCGCTGGCCAACGACATTGATCCGTGGGGAAGTTATCTTTTTGAAAAAAGCAAAATGACCGACGGGCTGGGCCGAAGCATCGATAACCAGTTGCGGACCTTTGGAATGCGCAACCTTGTGCAGGAGGTGAATGCGATTGAAGTTCTCAAAAAATCGGAAGGGGAAGTGCTTGTAAAAATCAAAGCTTTTTCCAATTCATCGCTGCCCGCCAACCGGAGGCTCAACTGGGGTGGTAATTTTTCCGCATTTCAGCGAAACGAAACCTGGACCATTTTTGCAGATGGAACGATTGTACTGGTGCAGGAGGTTGTTCCACACGGTCCAATGCCCGATATGTTGCCCAAAATAGGGCTGCAGTTTCAGCTTCCCAAAGAATTTAAGAAGGTGGAATGGTACGGCCGTGGCCCGTTTGAAACTTACCCCGACCGCAAAACAGGGGCAAAAGTTGGAATATACCAATCAAATGCTGATGAAATGGTGGTGCCATATATTATTCCGCAGGATTACGGCAACCGCACCGATGTGCGCTGGTTAAAAGTGCAAAATGAAGATGGAAACGGGCTGATGATAAAGGGAGGTGATTTGCTGAATTTCAGCCTGCATAAATTCACCACCGACAATCTTTCGCGGGCCATGTACTCCTATCAACTGGAGGAAGCACCAAATACGATTCTGAATATTGATTACGAGGTTTCAGGGGTGGGTGGAACCGCCATCCGGCAGTTGCAAAAATACCGGGTAAAAGCGCATGTTGGGAAGTATAAATTAACCATACGGCCGTTTTAGTGGAAATAAACCTTCGGGGTTTTAAAAACTCCGAAGGTTTATAGTTGGTTGTCTATTCGTCTCTTCCAATTTCCCGCGAACCGGTGCCTTTTTCAAGCGCCACGTTTAAATCACCCAGTTCAGCGCGTGCAGCCTCTACCAGTTGCATTATTTCTTCCGCTTTTTCAGGGTAATATTCAATTACATTAAACTGTTCACCGGGATCGCGCATCATGTTGTACAATTCCGGTGTTTCCACGGTTTTGTTTATTCTGGCGCCTCCATACCCGTCCTGTCCGGGTCGGGTGTTGTAAGATGCCCATGTATGCGGAAGTACCAGTTTCCAGTTGCCTTTCCGAACGGCATTCAGATTATTTTTCCCGTAATAAAATAAAATATCCCGGCGGGGTTCAGCTTCAAAATTTCCTTTCCACAATTCAGTAATATCCACGCCGTCAATTTTCAGTTCCGGCAAATCAGCTCCGGCAAGTTTGGCAAAACTTGGCAGGATATCGATTGCACAGGCAAGTTTATTGCAAATGGTTCCGGCAGGTACATGTCCGGGCCATTTAATAATGAAGGGAACCCGCTGGCCACCTTCCCAACTGGTGGTTTTTCCTTCGCGCAGCCCTCCCGCCGAACCGGCGTGATTTCCGTAATTCAGCCACGGACCATTGTCGGTGGTAAAAATCAGGATGGTATTTTCTGCAATGCCGTTGGCTTCCAGTGCTTTTTCAATTTCGCCTACACTCCAGTCAATTTCTTCCATTACATCGCCGTATTTTCCTTTTTCAGTTTTTCCCCTGAATTTATCAGAGACACCCAGCGGAATATGTCCCATGCTGTGTGGTACATATAAAAAGAAGGGATTGCCGGCATTCCGGTTTATAAAATCAACCGCTTTCTCGGTGTAAAGAGTGGTGAGTGTATCCTGTTTTTTTAAGGATGTAATATAGTCAACTGCTTCATTCCCCTTGATGAGGGGCAGATCGGGATTCGATTTTCTGCGATGTCCTTCAGGTACAGGGTTTCCAACATCATCGAGCGGCCACATGTCGTTGGAGTAGGGAAGTCCCACATATTCGTCAAAACCGTTTTGAAGTGGCAGAAATTTTTTGTGGTGGCCCAAATGCCATTTCCCAAAAATGGCTGTGGCATACCCTTTTTCCTTTAACATTTCGGCAATGGTGGTTTCATTGGGGTTAATTCCAACATTGCTGTACGGAAATAATGCACCCGATATTCCAATTCTGTTTGGATAGCAGCCTGTTAGTATTCCGGCACGGGACGCACTGCATACCGGCTGTGCCGCATAAAAATTGCTAAAGCGCATTCCCCGGGCAGCCAGTTTATCCAAATTTGGGGTGGCAAAACCAGTGGCACCGTAAACGCCCACATCGCCATAACCCATGTCGTCGATAAAGATCAGGACAAAGTTGGGCAATTCAGCCGAACTGTTTTTTGATGATTCGGAATTGCAGGACACAAATAAAAGGAAAAGGAGAAAAATTGGAATTGAAAATCGTTTTTTCATCATTGCAGGTTTTTGATAAATGATGGAACAAATTTAATCTTTATTATGTGGAAAGATTTTTTTTAGACCAGTGAATTTGTAACTTTCCATACTTTCAGTTTAAGCAAATTTAAAACTAAACCAATGAAAAAATTTTTGCTTTCTATTACTTCGATTTTCATCTTCGTTTTTGTTTCTGCTCAATATCCGGAAATACAAGGAGCGGTTATTCATGTAAAATTCGATCAGCCCATCCGTGCATGGGATGGATTTGGATTTAATTATGTAGAAACGGCACAAACACCAGACTACAATGTTTTTCCGCAGGAATACGGCGGATTTAGCCTGTTGGATGAAAATGAAAAATCAGAGATCATCGATTTGATTTTTGGCAAAGACGGATTGAAAGTGGGACTGGTAAAAATGTTTTATGATCCCTTTCATCAAAACGTGCCCGGAGGTGTTTACGACCACGAAACAACCACCAGATATATGCGTGAATTCGTTCGGAGAGGCCTGGCTAAAACCCGCGAACGCGGCGAGGATTTAAATATTATAACTACTCTTTACGGGCCACCGGCATACATGACTTTGCAGAAAAAAATCCGTGGCCGTGATTTGGATCCGGCTCATAAAGAAAATTTGGCAGATTACCTGGTGGGCTGGGTAAAATATCTGCGTAAAAATGAAAAATTTCCTGTGAACTATGTTTCATTGCACAATGAAGGCGAGGATTGGGAACGCTGGCCCCTTGACGGTTCGGACCCAAATATTGGACACGGGCATGATTATAACCTCTACTGGACGCCGGAACTGGTTACCGAGATGATGATTCTTACCAGTAAAAAGTTAAAGGAGGCCGGTTTTGCAGATGTTGGGGTTACCCCCGGGGAAACAACCAACTGGTTTCGTTTTTCTTACTGGGGTTATGCCGATGCAATTGCTGAAAACCAGGAGGCAGTAAATGCCATTGCGCTGGTAACATCGCATGGTTTTTTTTCAGGAAGTTATAACAGCAGATGGTTTGGAGATCATAACTGCATGGGAACGGAATTAATCCGCAGCAAACGTCCGGAGCTTCACGCCTGGGTGACGTCCACAAGCTGGAGTAAAATGGACACCAAAAATATCAAGGAAATGCACGATAATATCTATTCCGCACGTGTAAACGGAATTATTCCCTGGGCGGGTATCCAGCGCCCGGTACAGTGGGTGGGCGGCGATCCGAACCCCGGTTCGGCGTTTACTGTAAACGAAGATGGCAGTTATGTGGTACGCCGTGGTTATTACTTTTACAAGCAAATAACGCGTCCCGGCCAGCCAGGGACAACCATTTGCCGCACTCTTTCAAATGACACGGAAATTCCGGTAATTGCTTTTGGGAAAGGGGTTTCCAAATCGTCAGATGCTTTTGTCGTCACCAATATGAATTCGGAAAAGGCAAAAGTTATGGTCATTAAAATAACCGGTACAAAAGCTGAGGAATTCCGGGCATTCCGGACTGCAGAAAACGAAAAGGAGAAGTACAGCGAAATAGGACTGTTTACTTCCGAAAACGGCGAATTGTTTTACGAAGCACCTGCCGGTTCGGTAACTACTTTTTTTGCTGAATAATTAT
>JAFGDX010000290.1 GCA_016931875.1 Prolixibacteraceae bacterium | reverse complement strand
GCTTTATGCAGGAATTTATGCCGGCAATGTTCCAGATAATTCTGATATACTGAATTATTCACGATTCCCTGGATATCACACTCATAATCGCGTACCTGCATTTCCAGTTCAAAATCATAATTTTCCATTATCTGCTATTTTTTTATGCTGAATTTATCTCAGCACTTCTCTTCACCACAATAAGATTCTGAAACAGGGGGCCGAAATAACAATTTTTCAAAACAATTTCAGTTTGCCGAGCGAACCAGTTTTGGATACCCGCCAAATGTTTTCACCAGGAACCGGTGGAATTTGTGAAAACTTTGCACCGGGTCGGCAAACATCATGATGCATTTTTTATAAATGAGCGGAATACCTGCTTCTTCAATCATTTTAACAGCTTCCGGGGTGTCTGATTTTTGCTGAATCCAAATCATTTTAACCCCTTTTTTTACACAGGCTTTTGCAATTTCCGCCGTTTCGTTTGCCGGGGTTACAATCAGAATGTGTTCAACCGAGTCGGGCAATTCGTCAACCGATTGGTAACATTTTACATTCTGAATTTCACCAGCTTTTGGATTTACCGGAAACAAGTCAAATCCTTTTTCTTTTAGTTCTTTAAAAATGGCGCCACCAAATTTTTTTGTATTCCTGGATGCGCCAACAATAGCCATTTTCCGTGGCTCCAGAAATTGATTAATCTGATTTAAAGTTGTCATTTCAGTCAAGATTTAAGGTTGTTTATTTGATTAAAAAGTCAAGCAGTTTTTTATCTTCCAGATAGCCTTCCAGCCGATCGCCAATTTTAACCGCGCTAACTCCGGCAGGAGTTCCCGTGTAAATTAAATCGCCAATTTTTAAGGTGATGTATTTCGACACATGCGCTATAATTTCTTCAAATCCAAACATCATCATTTCCGAATTTCCTTCCTGTGCTGTTTTCCCGTTAATATCCAGTTTAAACCGTATGGCTTCAGGGTCGGGAAAAACTGCTTTATCAAGGAATGTGCTGCTGATTACCGCCGACTGGTCGAAAGCTTTGGCTTTTTCCCAGGGCAACCCTTTTTCCTTGAGTTTTTGCTGAACATCGCGCGCGGTAAAATCAATTCCGAGGCCGATTTCATCAAAATAACGGTGGGCAAAACGTTTATCGATATTTTTCCCTAACCGGTTAATTTTTATCACCAGTTCAATTTCGTGATGGACTTCATGGGTCCAGTCAGGAATATAGAAAGGATCGTTATTTCGCAACAATGCCGAATCGGGTTTCAAAAAAAAGACCGGTTCTTCGGGAATTTCGTTTTTCAATTCCTGCACATGCGGCACATAATTTCTTCCGATACAAATTATTTTCATTTTTTTTGCAGCTGTTTTTTAAGTTCAAGTGTAGAGAATTCAATCTAAAACAAAAAATATTCAGCTATTTACTCATCATCCGCAATTTGATTTGGGTGAGCACTTTTTTGGTATACAACGGAAACTCGCTGTTCATAATCCAGCCAAAATAACCGGGTTGTTCTTCCAAAACTTTTTCCACCGGAACTCCCTTGTTTTTTCCAAAGTTAAACACTTCAACGCCATTTTCATCATACACAATTCTTCCCACAAAATCAACATTCCGGTCGTACGATGAAAATTCACTCAATTTTTGCACATCGTTTACAATCGGAACCGATTTTTTCCCGTGGTTGTCTTCGTAAACCGCATCTTTGTAAACATCAAGCTGAGCCTTTAAAACTTCGTATGTTGCTTTGGTGTCGGCCATGGCGCTGTGTGCATCCACCAGTTGTTTGTTACAGTAAAATTTATAGGCAGCGGCCAGAGTGCGTTTTTCCATTTTATGAAAAATGGCCTGCACATCGATAAATTTTCTTTTTTTGAAATCGATATCGATATCGGCCCGCAAAAATTCTTCAGCCAAAAGCGGGATATCAAAACGGTTGGAGTTGAAACCGCCTAAATCGCACCCTTCAAGAAATTTGGCCAGTGTTTTTGCTACCTCTTTAAAAGGAGGCGCATCTTTTACATCTTCATCGGTAATCCCGTGAATTTTCGAGGCTTCTTCCGGGATGGGCATTTCAGGATTGATGCGGAGTAGTTTCTCTTCTTCGTGACCATCAAGATGAACTTTTAACAATGCAATTTCCACAATCCGATCGGTTACAATGTTGATTCCTGTTGTTTCCAAATCGAGAAAGACCACCGGATTTTTTAACTCTAAATTCATTCGTTTTTGATTAAAAAAGAAGGTATCCGAAAAACCATCTTGATTTCCATTCTGATTTTTGGGATACCTGCCAAAATTTATACTTATTTTTTTATGCGTTTATCATCATCGGCATGAGAAGCATTAAAACATCTTCGTCTTCATCGTCAGTCTCGGCAGGAAGCAACAAACCTGCGCGCGTCGGATCGCTGAGTTCAACCTTTACATCGCCGGCCGAAATATTGGTTAAAATTTCCTGCAGAAAAGTAGATTTGAAGCCGATTTCAATTTCATCTCCCTCGTATTCGCAACTGAGGCGTTCAACAGCTGAAATGGAAAAATCGATATCCTGTGCTGAAACAACCAGCTGATTGTCGTTAATATTCAGTTTAATAAGATTACTGGCCTGGTTGGAAAAAACAGAAACCCGTTTTACCGTATTAAAAAATGCGAGCCGGTCAATAATCATTTTATTTGGGTTGTTGGTTGGAATTACCGAATTGTAACTGGGGTAATTTCCTTCAACCAGGCGGCAAATGAGTTTGTATTTACTAAGGGTGAAAAAAGCATTTTTGTCATCGAATTGCAGCTTTACATCAAACTCTTCTTTGGGCAGCAGATTTTTTAGCAGGCTGGCGGGTTTTTTGGG
>JAFGDX010000029.1 GCA_016931875.1 Prolixibacteraceae bacterium | reverse complement strand
CCAGGCCACACTCAGCCGGTACTGCGGGTTGTGCATGAGGGTGATAAACCTGTGGTTTGTTGGAATGGTTGTATTAAAAATCCGCAGCGATTTTCCATCTACTGCGGCAAGAATCAGTTCTTCCCGCCAGTCGCCAAACAAATCGGCACTTAACGTGGGGGTTGCTTTTGAGCCGTTGTTTGAACGAAATCCCGATGCTTCCAGCAAAACACCTTCCCTGTATTTGCTGATTTTGTTACGGTCGAGTAATTCGCGCTGCAAATCGCCGTCCCACCAGATTAAAAAATTGGCTGATGACGGTTTTATTCCGATAATTTCACCCTTTGTGTTCCAGAGCGCTTCACTTTCCGTACACCACATTTCTGCACCGGGGTGAGCAGAATCAATATCGGCAGCCACACCTCTTCTCACATCTGTTCCGGGCAGCTTCCCCCAGATTATTTCTCCGGTAGCCGCATCAAACAGGGCTGCGCCAAAGCCGTTTTCATATCCCTTCACCGGAACCTCATTTTCATGAATTCCCCAAACTTCCAGTCCCGGCCGGGTTGGAATAAAATCGCTGACATGCATCGCATCGCCATGACGTAGCCCGGTGGAATACATTCCGGAACCGTCATCGTCAACGGTCATTGCACCGTAAATTATTTCATCTTTCCCGTCGCTGTCAACATCAGCTACCGTAAGATTGTGATTTCCCATCCCCGAAAATTTTTCCAGTCCCGGTTTTGTCGAATCAAAAACCCAACGCAGTTTGAGTTTGCCGGCCTTCCAGTCCCAGGCTGCCAGTACCGACCTTCCGTAATATCCGCGGCACATTACAACACTTGGATGAACACCGTCGAGATAAGCAACACAGGCTAAAAAACGATCCACGCGGTTGCCGGTGCTGTCGTTTCCACCGTTTCCGCCAATGCCGCCCCAGCCATCCAGCGGGTACCGGCTGGGAATATAATCAACCGTTGCCAGCGCTTTTCCGGTATGCCCCTCAAAAACCGTCAGATATTCAGGGCCCTCCAGTATTTTCCCATTTTTATTCACATAGTTTTTTGAAAGGTCGCCAATCCGGTTTCCAACCCCGTCTGTTGTTCCGTCAGCGGTTTTGCAAACCAGTTCAGCTTTTCCGTCACAATCCAAATCAAACACCATAAATTGTGTGTAATGGGCTCCTTCGCGAATGTTTGTGCCCAGGTTGATTTCCCATAAAAAAGTTCCATCCATTTTGTAGGCCTGAAAAATGGGGGCACTGGTTGGTCCGTTGTGTGAATTATCGTGGCTTCGGCCCGTCTGGTGCAAAATAATTTCATAATCGCCGTCACCGTCCAGGTCGCCAGCCGATGCATCATTGGGGCGGTATCCTTCCGGTGTTTTTAACGGGATATCAAAATACGGATTTGGGTGGACACTGGTTTTTGCCGCCTGGGCGATTTTCTCCTTTTCATTCAAAAAAGGAATGATTGTGTATAAGTCATTCTTCTCTCCGTCGGTATCAGTAAAACAAGTTGTTTTTGACAGCGGTTCTTCTGTTATTTTCAGGTTGTTTCTGTAAATATTGAAAGTGATATTTTGTGGATCATCGGCCAGTAAACGCCAGCTTAAAAAAATGTTCCCATCTTCCGTTTTAACGGCAATTGCACCCCGGTCGAGTTTTTCCATTATTCGTTGTGCCACTGTTTTATTCTGAATACAGAAAGCAATCAAAAAAAACAAAACAAGAGATAGTTTTAAACGCATGATTCAGAACATTTTGGTTACTGACTAAATGTAGCGATTTTTTTAACTTTTATTATAGTCGGGCTAAACGGAAAACCTCGTCGGCCTCCCAAATGGTTTTATTGGGATTGGGTTTTAAAATGGCATTTATCATTGCTTTTGCAACGGTTATGTCTTCAATGGGGCGGTATTTTTTTAGTATAAAACGGGTAATAAACCGAAGGATTGGAATTGAAATGATTTCAGCCGGGCGTTTTTCTTTCCTGTTGCCGGTGAGGGATGAAGGCCGCAGAATTGCCAGGTTGTTAAATCCGGTTTTTGAAACCGCTTCATCCAGTTCGCCCTTCATACGGGTGTAAAAAATACGCGCCTTTGCATTGGCCCCAATCGACGAAACCAGCACATAGTTTTCAATACCGTTTTCTTTTGCTTTTTGTGCAAAATTCAGGTTAAAAGTAAAATCAATTTCATATTCTTTTTCCTTGCTCCCCGCCTGTTTTAAGGTGGTTCCCAGGGCAGAAAACAAAACATCGCCGGTTAATTGTGGCGCCCAGGTTTTTTCATCACTGAAATTGACAATTTGCTGTTCCAGTTTTGGATGCTGAAGCCCGGAGTCGCGCCTCACAAAAATGCGCACCTTTTCAAAATGCTCGTTTTCAAGGAGTAGTCCGACCAGTTGTTTGCCAACCAGTCCGGTGGCGCCAACTACATTTGCCGTAAGTTTCATCTTTCTGATTTTATTGTATTACTGCATTATGCGTAGCAAAAAATAGTGTTTTTTTACGAATTATTGATTTTTCAAAGTAATTTTACAAAACAGGTGAATATAAAGTTGGAACATTTTGTACCTGAATTCAACTAAAACAAATATTATGAAGACAAAATTTATTCTGATTACTTTATTGTTTTTTTCTGCTTTTTACGGAATTGCGCAGGAACGCCCCGGGCCCCAGCCAGCGCCTGAAACAGGTGAAAAGTTCAAGTTGGGAATGGCAGGCTACACATTTGTGAATTTCGATTTGGAAACCACGCTAAAAACCTTGCAGCGTTGTGATGTACATTACCTCTGCATCAAAGATTTTCATCTTCCGTTAAACAGTACCGACGACCAAATTGCGGCCTTTCATGCCAAACTGAAAGAATACGGCGTGACCGGTTATGCCGTTGGCCCGTTGTACATGCGGTCGGAAGAAGAGATAGACAAGGCATTTGAATATGCCAAACGGGTGGGAGTGAAAACCATTGTGGGCGTACCTACCTACGAGTTGCTTCCTTATGTGGACAAAAAAGTAAAGGAGTACGGATTTAACTACGCAATACATTTACACGGCCCTGATATTGAAGTTTTCCCGGATGCTGAAGATGTTTGGAACAGTGTAAAGGATTTGGACCCGCGAATCGGGATGTGTTTGGATATTGGCCACGACACACGAAACGGAAAAGATCCGGTGGCCGACCTGAAAAAATACCACACACGGGTTTTCGACATGCATTTAAAAGATGTAACCGGGACTACCAAATTAGGCTACTCGCTTGAAGTTGGCCGGGGGGTAATTGATTTTCCGGCTTTGGTGGAAATGATGCGTGAAGTCGGATAT
>JAFGDX010000289.1 GCA_016931875.1 Prolixibacteraceae bacterium | reverse complement strand
TTATTACCCCTCTTCCTTTCGGCATCTCCCCCTGTGAGGGGAGAACGTTCTTTACTGATTTTCTGTTATATTTCAATCAGTAGCACACTATTTCCCGGAACGTTTTTCCCTTTACAGGGAAAATGGCGAAGCCAAAAGGGTAAATTATTCTGTTTTGAATTCGTTTTTAATTTTATCCGTTTCATCTCCTGTTGGTTTGTTTCTCCACCAGGTGGCCAGCGACGAACCCGTTATATTCATCATCGGGCCAAAAACAGCGGGGGCCAGGCCAACAGTAGCTACTTTCCCCATTTGCAGGGCAAGCCCCGATGCAAGTCCGCCGTTTTGCATTCCTACTTCAAGAGCAATGGTCCGGCAATCCTGCTCGTTCATTCGCAATACAAACCGGGCAATGGAATACCCCAGTCCGTAGCCAAACATATTGTGCATAAAACAGGCAAGAATGAGCAATAAGCCAACTTCAAGCAGGCTGTCGCGCCCGGCTGCTGTGATGATGGTAATGATGACGCCGATTCCGAGCATGGAAATAAATGCCAGTGCTTTGTTGAGCCATTCTTTGTTTCCTTTGGCAAAATACTGAAATACAAAAGTTCCGAGATAAGGCAGCAGCATAAACCAAAAAATATCAATTCCAATTCCTTTTAAGAAAATTGATACCGAAATATCCGATGTTTGAAAGGCGATAAAATTTTTCAGAACGATAATAAAAAAGTAGCTGAACAACTGAATAACTTTTCCTTTCAGTGAAATTTTTGTGATGGAAAAGATATTAAAAATCAGCCCGGCAATAATCGGTAGAATGACCATGTCAAAAATATCAAGCATCATGCTCCAGAAATTTACTTCGATAAATTGCCCTGCCAGTGTTTTCATCAGAAACGGGGTTAACAGTGGCGACAGCAGAGTGGCAAAAGCCGTTAATGTTACGGAGAGCGCCAGGTTGGCTTTGGCAATAAACGACATAACATTTGATGCCAGTCCGCTGGGTGATGAACCCACTAAAACAATTCCGGCGGCAATTTCCGGAGGGAAGTTAAACATGGTGGCAAGGGTAATCCCAACAATTGGCATAATGGTAAACTGGCAAATAATACCGGCAATTACGCCTTTGGGCATTTTTATCACCCCGGCAAAATCCGACAGACTCATTTGCGAGCCCATTCCAAACATAATGATTTGCAGCAAGGGCACAATCAGAAGTTTAAATTCAAAGTTCCCGGCCGAAAGAAAATATTGGGGATAAAACATGGAGACTGTAACGGCGGTGAAAATCCAGAGCGAATAAGAAAATCCTTTCCATGTCGGGAATCCGCGCACGGCTACCGCCAGGGTTACAAAGCCTGCAATAAGTGTGGGCCCGGTGAATTCTTTTTTTCCGGAAGCATACAAAATGGCAACCAGAACAAAGCATAAAAGAGCCAGGATGAGTAAATAGTAATACAGTTTGTTTTTTTTCACTGAAATACGTTTAGGTTACGGTTTGAATTTTATAACAGTTTTAGTCAGCTCCACTGGCGATCCCACGAGTTGCGTTCATTCCATTCGTCGGTGGGGCCAAACAATTTTTCGCCTTTTTTCAAATGTTCTTTTACCACCTCTTCGTTTAAGTCGATGCCCAGGCCCGGAGCTTCAGGAACCGCAGCAAAGCCTTTTTCAACCAGTGGTTTTGCGCCGGTTACATAATCTTCCCAGTAAGGTGTGTCCACATCGTGGTGTTCCAGGGCCACAAAGTTTTGTGTAGCTGCAGCGCAGTGCACGTTTGCCATAAACGACACTGGTGTTCCGGCAAAATGCAGGGCCATGGCAATTCCTTTTTCTTCGGCATAATCGCCAATTTTTTTGGTTTCCAGGAGTCCGCCTGCCGAGGCCAAATCAGGATGAACCATGTCAACCGCATGTTCGTCACAAAGTTTTATAAAAGCCTCTTTGCCAAAAATATCTTCACCCGTCAGTGTTGGTGTGTTGATTGCGTGTGTAATTTCTTTCCACTTTTCGGTGTAAAACCACGGAACCATATCTTCGAGCCAGGCCAGCTGGTATTTTTCAAGGGCGTTGCCCAGCCGAATGGCGGTGTTGGTATCAAAATGGCCAAAATGATCAGCCGACATGGGAATTTCATAACCTACAATTTCGCGCACGCGGTGAACATATTCCACCATTTTTTCAAGACCCAAATCAGTGATCTGGATTCTGGTAAACGGGTGTTTGGTGTGGCTCAGGTTTCCGAGCCGGCTCTGATCCCATTCACTTTGTCCGCTCCAGAATTTTTCTCCAATCAGTGCGCCGGGAATGTCTTTAATCAGCCCTATTCCAAAGTCCATCTTCAGAAAGGTAAAGCCCTGTTCCATGCGGTAACGCATTCGTTTGGCATATACTTCGGGGTCTTTTGATGAAGGTGTATCGGCATAAATCCTGATTTTGTCGCGGTACTTTCCTCCAAGCAACTGGTAGGCGGGTACACCGTAGGCTTTTCCGGCCAGGTCCCACAAGGCCATTTCAATTCCGGAAACTCCGCCGCCTTGCCGTCCGTGGTCGCCAAATTGTTTGATGGCTTTAAAAATCTGTTCCACATTGCACGGGTTTAGCCCCAAAATACGGCTTTTAATCATCAGCGCATACCGCGGGTCGGCAATGTCGCGCACTTCTCCCAGGCCGTAAATATCCTGGTTGGTGTATATTTTTAATATCGGCCCGTCGGTGGTGTTGGCCACACGCATATCGGTAATTTTCAAATCAGTGGGACTCGATGCCCTGCTTACATTTTGTGTTGTGTACTCCACCGTGGCTGCCACTTCGTTCGATTTGGCCAGGAAAGCAATTCCCAATCCGCCGGCAAGTGATTTCTGCAAAAAATTTCTTCGGGAGGAGGTTAAAAACGCAGACGTTTTTTCATTATCAGGCTTTTTCATAACAGGTTGGTTTAATTCGTTGAATTCAAATATAAGGAAATTTGACTTTTCTTTCTGTTTGCTTTACAATAAATATGGAATAGTTTGTTTTAACCCGATAAGAATCATAATATACTTCTTTAAAATTCATTAAATTCGGGGCGTTTTTTTGAATAGCTGTTGGGGCTATTCCGGGATGGATTTGAGGAAATTATTTAATTTAAAATATATTGAAATGAAAAAACTGCTGTATGTTATTTTTGTTTTGGGTTTGGCGCTGAGTTCCTGCCAAAGTCAGAAAAAAGAAAATTCAACTGCCATGGAGAATCCGTTTTTTAAAGAGTGGACTACTCCGTTTGGAGTGCCCCCGTTTGATGAGATTAATGAAGAACATTATGTTCCGGCAATAAAAGAAGGTATACAACAGCAACAGGCTGAAATTGATGCCATTGTTGAAAATACCAGTGAGCCCAATTTTGAAAATACCATCCTGGAACTGGATAAATCGGGCCAGCTGCTAAGCAAGGTGAGCGGGGTTTTTGGGCCTCTGAATTCGGCAAATACCAACGAAAAAATGCAGGAGATTGCCCGTGAGATTTCGCCGCTGACAACCCAGAACCGCGACAATATTATGATGAACCCTGAGCTTTTCAAAAAAGTAAAGGAAGTGTATGAAAAACGCAACGAAATGGGCCTGGATGCTGAACAACTGCGTGTTACGGAAAAATATTACCAGGATTTTGTGAGAAACGGGGCCAACCTCTCTGCTGATGATCAGGAAAAGCTAAAAGCAATAAATACCGAACTTTCTGCCTTAAGTCTTCAGTTTGGTGAGAACCTCCTGGCGGAAACCAATAAAAATTTCAAATTGGTTATCGACAATGAAGCCGGTTTGGCGGGCTTGCCCGAAGATGTAATTGCGCGTGCTGCCGACGATGCCAAAAAGGCCGGCGAAGAAGGAAAATGGGTTTTTACACTGGCAAAACCAAGTATGATACCGTTTTTACAATATGCTGAAAACCGCGATTTGCGTGAAAAATTGTATCGTGGCTATTTTATGCGCGGCGACAACAACAACGAAAACGACAACAAGGAAATCATCAAAAAAATAGTACAACTGCGCGACCAGAAAGCGGAGCTGCTGGGTTTTGATAATTATGCCGATTATGTTATCGATATAAATATGGCCAAAACTCCGGAAGCGGTTTACGACTTTTTAATGAAATTGTGGGAGCCGGCTTTGGTTATGGCCAGGCAGGATGTAAAAGAAATGCAGGCCATCATCAACCGCGAAGGGGGCAATTTTAAACTGGCATCGTGGGACTGGTGGTATTACAATGAAAAACTTCGCAAAGAAAAATTTAACCTCGATGAAGCAGAGTTGAAACCCTATTTCAGCCTTGAAAATGCAAAAAACGGGATTTTTTATGTTGCGGAAAATCTGTATGGATTGAAGTTTGTAAAACGCGACGACCTGCCTGTTTATCATGAAGAAGCTGAAGTTTACGAAGTTCAGGAAGCTGACGGCTCGCTGCTGGGGGTTTTATACATGGATTTCCATCCGCGCGACGGGAAAAGGGTGGGAGCATGGTCAACCGGTTTCCGGCAGGCTTCGTACACCAAAGGAGGAGAACGGATTCCACGCATTGGTTCCATTGTAATGAATTTTACCCGTCCGGCCGGAGATACTCCCGCGCTGTTGAGTTTTGATGAGGTTTCAACACTCTTTCATGAGTTTGGACACGCACTCCACGGTTTGTTTACTGACGGGCCGTATGACCGCACCGCAGGAAGTGTGCCACGCGATTTTGTGGAATTGCCTTCGCAAATTATGGAAAACTGGGCTGCCGAACCTGAAGTGATGAAAGTGTATGCGAAACATTACCAAACCGGTGAACCCATTTCGGATGAACTGATTGAAAAACTGCAGAAAAGCGGCACTTTTAACCAGGGATTTAGTACCGGAGAATATGTTGCGGCCTCTCTTCTCGATTTGGATTATCATACTACCGAAAATCCTGACATTGCCGATGTTCGTGCATTTGAAAAAGCCTCGATGGATAAAATCGGGTTGATACCTGAATTTATTCCGCGGTACAGAAGTACCTATTTTTCGCATATTTTTTCAGGCGGGTATTCAGCCGGGTATTATGTGTATTACTGGGCTGCCGTGCTCGATACCGACGCATTTTATGCATTCAGGGAAACCGGTGATTTGTTTAATCCGGAAGTGGCGGCCAAATTCAGGGAACTGCTGGCCAAATCAGGTTCCGATGAAGGAATGAATGTATATGTCAAATTCAGAGGGAAAGAACCTTCCATAGAACCGTATCTGAAAAAGAAAGGGCTGATGTAAAAAGCAAATAAAAACGAGGTTGCAGATGCAGCCTCGTTTTTTTTATTTTGTTGCTTTCTTTTCTTTCACAATCAGCGGGAAAGGTTTGGTTGCTTCGCCCGTGTACAAACTCACATGCGGGAACGGTATTTCAATTCCTTCGGCATCAAAAGCTTCTTTAATTTCCTGGAAAATGGAATTTTTTACGGCCAGATAATTGGTCTTTTCAAACCATATTCCCAGAAGAATGGTAATCCCGCTGTCGCCAAAGTCTTTAAAAGTGATGAGCGGCTCGGGTTCATCCAAACTTAACGGATTGTTTTTGGCCACCTTTTCCAGTACACTTTTTACCTTTTTCAGATCTTCCTTGTAGGCCACACTCACATTGAAATCGAGCCTGCGGATAGGGAAACGGGTAATGTTGGTAAGTTCGGTGCTGATGACCGTTTGGTTCGGGATACGCAAAAGAAGATTGTCGAATGTTTTTATTTTTATGGAAAGCAAATCGATGCTGTAAACCACGCCGCTTTTATCTCCTATTCGGATGACATCGCCTATTTCGAACGACTTTTCAGAAACCAGGAAAAACCCGCTCACAATGTTTCCGATGCTGGTTTGCGAAGCTACTCCAATAATGATCCCAATTATACCGGCAGCTCCAAAAATAGCGGTCAGGTTAATATCAAATTCAGAAACCAAAATGAAAAACAAAATAGCAAACCCGGAGTACTGAACAAACCGGTTAATAATCATTTTCCGCTGCTGAGACCATTTGGCTGGCATAAATTTTTTCACCAGGTATGCCAGCGTATAAATGATAATTAAGCCAATTATAAAAATAAGTGCAAACCGGATGACTTTTTCCAACGTTTGGGCACTAAAATATTCCGACCACTCAAATTTCATTTTTGTACATGTTTTTAATAAAATGGAAATTAATTTTTAGCAGGTTTTTTCCGCTGGTGTTTCTGGGTTTGGTCACTATCTCCTGCTTTTCGCCATCGTAAATTTTTGAATAATGATAGTCTGCCGAACTCAAAACCTGCTGGCCTTTGTATTCTACCTCTACCATGCTGGTTACCATTTTACCGGCATTTTTGTAGAGCGATAAATTTTCAACACGAATGATTTGCCTTTGTATTTCAAGCGCATTTGCTGAATTGTTAAAAACCGACACCGGGCAAATGGCATCAAACGGTGAGGATTCAACCGCTTCAAAATACAAATCATAGTGGTTCCCGATTGTAAAAGCGGCTTCTCCACTGTCGGGTTCGCCAAACCATGTGTCAGAAAGCCGTCTGGAGGGAATTTCTTTTAGCAGGTTTTCGGCTGCATTTTTTGAATAGTAAATCTGAACAGTGAGGGGTATTTTCAAGAAAAAGGTAAACTTTTGTTTGGGCGATATTTTTAATTGCGAACCTTTGAAAACAATAGGTTTTGCAGGTAACGCCGGAGCAAGAATGATGGAATTCGATTTGCCGGTCTGAAAATATTCGGCATTTGTTCCATATAAATTACCCTGGAAAAAATCGGGTTGCTCATCGGAGGGGACAGGGCTGTTGGTTTGTAAAATATACCAGCCTTCTTTTTCCCTTTTTAGCCAGATGGAAAAATCGCCAACAGGAAAATGTTTTGTATTTCCGGGAGTAATCTGGTGTTTCCCAAATATTTCATTCACGCTCATAATTCTTTTTCTAAGGCGATAAAATTACGAAATAGTTGGAAATCTGAAGTACGGCGCAAAAAAAATCCGGGGAGCTCCCGGATTTGTATTGTTGGTTTTGAGTTTTCTATTTGTCCACATCAATGTCCACATCGCCAAGATCGACGTTGAGCGATTTGGTTATTTTGCCGATGTTGGCCGGGTCGATTAACCCGCTGATACTGATAAGCGCATTCTCGTCGCCACCCACCACCAGAAGTAAATCGGATATTTTCCCGTTGCCGGCATCCTTGGCCAGGAACCGCACCACTTCATCGTCTTCAGTAACTTCCATCAAAACTTCAAAATCGTTGTTTTTAAAGAAGCCGTCTTTTTCCAGTTCAGCATAAAAGTCGAGTTTATCGTTCAATTCGCTGTCTTCTACGGAAAGAATCCGGATTCCGTTTAAGCCCGAAAGTAAATCGGAAGTAGCTTCGTCGCCGGTTTCCAGCTGGCTGGCAAAACCTAACAATTTCCCTGAAATGTTTACCGTAGTAAATCCCTTTTGGTTGGCATATTTTTCAAACAATCTGTCAACCGGTGTTTTCTGAGCAAGCACTGCCATCGGCAATACAACTGCAATGAATAAAATCAGCTTTTTCATGGTTTCAATTTTATGTATTCGTTTATAATTTTTAATTCTCTCAAAATATTTTGATCCCTGTTGTTATTCCTTTCTACTGTGACTGCGACTGTGACTGTGACTGTGACTGTGACTG
>JAFGDX010000288.1 GCA_016931875.1 Prolixibacteraceae bacterium | reverse complement strand
GTGCCGTTTTGGTAGCTCATCATCGGGAAAGGCCCGTCTCCCGTTGGAATACAAACCAGACCCGAGGCAGCTTGCAGTTTTCCTTCGAAAGCAGTGTTGTAGGTTATCCGGTAAACCAACACCCCGTGCTGTACTTTTTCTTTGATGGCATCCAGTTCAGGATAATCGCCCGGAACCTGATCAAATGCCAGTTTTATTAACTCCGGAAGATAGGATTTTACCATTTCATAATCGGTAAGAAACTGGTCGGCCGGTTTATCATCATCGTTATTTACAATATCGCAGGCTGAAAAAAGAAGAATAAAAAGTACCAGGATGAAACTTGTGCTGATGAATTTTTTCATGGTTTTTTTGTTATGTTTCTATGCCAAAATTAATTAAAATTCGTGTAATTAACATTGTTTGTATTCTTCAAACAAGCTGACAGAATAACGGTTCACAATAATCAATGGTTTATTTTTTCTGTTCATTTTCTTCCAGACCCAGAACTTCCTTTGTGCCGGCAAATAACGCCTTCCACCAGTAATTGATAATCGAGCGTTCTGCATCCCGTTCATAAAACAGTTTTACCGGTTCGAGGGATGAACCTTTCGGATTTTTTGAATTTAAAATCATATGATTTGCCCAGAACGACGCCAGTTTCGATTTTTTCGTTCCTTCGGCATTCATTTCCAGAATGTTTACCTTAAAATCGTCGTATCCGAAATAAAGTTCGCCGGTGGCTTTTTTATCATCCAGAGTCAGCTGAAAATCAAAACGGTTGATTTGTCCGCTTTCAACCGAAACAGGAGCTGATTTTTCGAGCATCGGGTTTATGGCGGTGAAAGGCATTTTTCCCAAACTGCCGGTAATGGTGTGTTGATAGTTGTTGCTGTTTAGTTCAAAAAGGAAACGGGCGGAAATGGTTGCCTGTTTAAATATTGTTGCAGAAGCGTTGATTTCGAGTGGTTTTTGCCGGCGAATTATTTCGGGCAGGTTCGAAATTTTATCGCTTTTTAACCAAAGGTTGGCAAACTCAATTTCAGCGGGTTCATCCGAAATGTCTGTCAGTTCGCTGTATTGGATGGTCGACGGGCGCAAAATCAGCGAGTCGAAAACAAAAGGCTGTTTAATTTTCTTTAGCAAATCCTGCGGCCATGGCGGTCGCTGGCTGTGATTAAAGGGGTATCTTTTGTTTCTGAAAATAGAAATATTTGTATTCCCGATGATACAGGCATCGGCCTCTACAACGTTGTTTTTTACCCACTCATTTTCATTGATTCCTTTGATTTCAATAAAATCGGTGCCGGCTTTCAGATAATCGGTTTGAAAACCCTTTTGCCGCGGAAATTCGTCGCGGTTCAACAGTGGATTTACATTTACATTTTTAAAAAGAATATTGTGTTTGTTTGAATTGTAAATCAGCGAATCGGCTGTAAATTCATACAACTTGTTTTTTGAAGTGGTTTTCAGATGGGTGGTTGAGATTTCAAATTCTTTTGAATGAAGCAGATTTTCCGGGTTTTGGTTCTCGCCAATGTGTATTTCGCGAAATGCTACATTCAATTTTCGGTTGAACAGCTGTTTCTGAAACCAGTTGAAATTGAGACTTACATCGGTTAAATTTAGTTTGCTGACTCTGATTTCATCCACATAAGAGCGGATGTAGGGATACAAATCCAGGGTGCGCGCGGTTTCCAGTTTATCGCCTTTTACCGAGTCGTTTACTTCAATCCGGAGTTCGGGGCGTACAATATTTATTTCATCAAAAGAATAACTGTTGTTTTTTAGTACCTCATTCAAATCAAAATTGTGAAAGTTAATTTGGGGAACCGAAATGGTAAACCTGTTTTCGCCGGGATTTTTTGTAAAAGGGTTGATACTCAAATCAGCAATTTCAATGGTTTTCCGGGTTTGTTTAAAATCAGCCTGCCGGATGCTTAATTCGTGGGTTTGGCCCAAAGGCGATTTTAAATCTGAAATTTGTGCGCTAATATCTCCGGTTGAAATTTGGGCCTGGTTGCTGTTGTTGTTTTTAACCGAAATTCCGGGAATGGTAATACCCAGTTTAAAATTACTTTTGGCGCGGGGGTTAATTCCTTCGGTTTCATACGTATATACTTCGGCATTGGTAATTTTCAGCAAGTCAAGCTGTAACGATTGGATAAACGAAGGGAGCGGGAAATTGTATTTTTTCAGGTCGAGCGATTTGGTTTTTCCTACCTGATTGTAAACCTGAAAGTAGGGTTGGTTTAATTCCAGTTCCTTTACAACCAGTTCTTTTGAATAATAGGCTTTTAAAAAATCAAAATTTCTGATTTCAAGGGTTGGAATGGAAACCTGAAAAGTAGTAGCCAGTTGCTTGTATTTTTCGGAAGTGATAACCGGATATAACAGTGCATCGTTGATTTTTATCCGCGATTCGGCGGTGGAAAGTTGTATTTCTCCGGCCTGTAAAATGTGCACACTGTCCGACAATTGAAACAGTTGGTTTTTAACGGAAACCGTAAAATTGTCGGAAAAAAGCAAACGGTTTTTATCAAGCTCTTTTTCATTGAGCCTGAAGTTTTCGAGCGTGGCCGAAAATTCGTTGTCAAACGATGTTGTTTTTCCTTTTTTGGTGTGGTTTATCCAGGTAAAATCGCCGTTTGGAATATCGGTTTGATGAATGGTAATATCACTTAAATAGTTGGAAATAAGTTGATAAAATTCTGAAAATTCCTTTGTGTTGTGGTTTTCGCGCCGGATTCCAAAGTTCTCAAAATAAATGTCGGGGCTCAGTATCTGGAATCTCGAAATATTTAATTTGTTGTAAAAAAAGGCATCGCGGAGATTGATCCCCCAAAGCAGAATTCGCGGAACTTTTATATTGTACAGTTCGGAACGGTTAAAACGCTCCATGGTTTGTTTGTTGGCATTTTCAACCATCGGTTGGAGGTGAAGATTTTTGATGTCAACTTTCCGCTCAAAACTTAAAATGGAAATCTGTTCAATGTTGAGTTTGTGTAAATCGTCAATCAGCCGCATTTGGTAATCCGTAAATTCCAGGTCGAAATGGGTGGCATAAAAAAACTTGTCGGTTTGTTCAATGCTTGTCGAATCGAGCGAAAACCCGGTTAGATTGAATGTGAACCCGGTTTCAAAATAACCTTCAATATTTTGCCGGTCGATATTCTGAATTTTTAGTTTCCCCTGGTTTACGGTCACCAAATCCGAATAAACTCCTTTTAAATACGCGGTAACAAGTTCAAACAACAATCCGGCTTCTTTTTGTTTTCCGGTTTTTTCGATGTGGTTAAGCACCTGTAAATTTACAGTGGGACTGGTTACCAGAATTTCGCGGGTTGGCAAAGTGCGCGTGTGGTAAAGTGTTTTCAGGTCTACATCGGTAATTTCAATGGCATCGCATTCAATGTTGGCCCGGTTGCGTGTGTTTTTTTTATTGGTGCCCGAAGGAGAAATCCGGATGTTTTTTACACCCAGAGAATTGGAGTAGGTGGAGAAAAACATTGTACCCGCCCTGAAATCATGGGCATTGTCTTCAAGCCGTAAATGATAACCGGCCACTTCCATTTCCAAATCGTTGGCATACAACAGTTTTCCCGGGTTTTTTGATGAAGTGGAATCCATTTCAAAACCGTTGAGGTTGATTTCCAGCGATTCAAATTTTTGCTGGTAGTTGGCAAAGTCGGGCTGCCTGTATATTTCGAGGCTGGCATGCGAAAGATAAAAACTGTCAACTTCTATTTTGGCAAACTGGTTCTCCACCAGCGAATACAAATCGAAATTGTTGATGTCTTCAATATAAACCTGTTTTGGATTTTCCTTCTGG
>JAFGDX010000287.1 GCA_016931875.1 Prolixibacteraceae bacterium | reverse complement strand
TTAATGTTGCCCAACTTGGTATTTCCATTATACTTATTGTTGGTTCAATCATTATCATCAAGCAAATAAATTACATTACAAACAAAGATATTGGACTAAATAAGGATGTATTAGAAGTAAAAATCCCCATTCAGTACAAAGATATTTCTCATGTATTTAAAACCGAGCTCGAAAGACAACCTGCTGTTGAAATGATTTCGCTTGCCAATGCATCTCCGGTACTGGAGCATATTATGCGATTGCTGAAATACGATGATAATGGCGTAGAAAAGGAGTATACACCTTCTGTTTTTCCAGGTGATCAAAATTACACTAAAGCTCTCGGTATTCAGATTGTGGAAGGTGAAGATTTTTCAGAGGATGCTGAATCGAATAAAGGAAAATGTATTATCAACCAATCGATGGCATCGTTATTGTCAGATCAGGATTTGATTGGAAAACCGGTACCCGGAAATCCTGATAACATCGTTATCGGGATATGTAAAGATTTTCATTACGGAAGCTTAAAAAGAGTAATTGCTCCCGCTTATATTCCTTACGGTAATGAGGGCTATTATTTGATGTTAAAACCAGCATCCGGACAAAATGTGCAGGCGAGAGAGGCGGTGGCGCAAACATGGAATAGGCTGATTAAAGATTTTCCTTTAAACGTAGAATCGATAGGAGAACGTTACGAATGGATGCACCGGGAAAATGAAAATTACGCCAAACTGATTGCTACTTGTTGTTTGATCAGTGTGTTTTTATCGATGATCGGCTTGTTTGCTGTTTCATTTCACTCCAGCCGGAGAAGAATCAAGGAGATTGGCGTTCGCAAAGTAAATGGCGCAAAAATCACAGAAATACTTTCAATGTTGAACAAAGACTTTGTAAAATGGGTGGTGATTGCTTTTGTAATTGCCACCCCTATTGCTTACTACGTCATGCATAATTGGCTCGATAACTTTGCCTACAAAACCAATTTGAGCTGGTGGATTTTTGCCCTGGCGGGACTGCTGGCGCTGGGAATTGCACTTTTGACTGTTAGTTGGCAAAGCTGGCGGGCGGCAACGAGGAATCCGGTGGAGGCATTGCGGTATGAATAGAAGAGCCCCTTTATTCCCGCAAAAAAGTGATTTGAGAAGAAATGATAAAATGAACAACAATATTAAATATGAAAAACCAAGTCACCCCTGAGGAGATTTGTAATTTGGTCATGAAGGGAATTACCTGTAAATTTTAATGTATAAATTTTGAAATATCAACTTGTTTAAAATAAATTTCACCATGAAAAATCAACAAAAAATAAAAATGCACATGTTTATTGTAATTGTGTTTGCAATATTTTCATGTGATGGGTTTGCCCAAAATGATAAAACCCCGACGATTACAAAAACTTTCGAAATAAACCGGCCGGGAACATTGAATGCCTCGTCATCAGGAGGAGGTGTTACTGTAAAAACGCACAACCGGAACGAAGTAATTGTGCAGGCTTTTGTCAGAAAAAACGGGAGGTTATTGTCTCCTTCCGATTCGCAACTTGACGATATCCTGGAAAATTATGATCTGGAATTTGAAAAAAATGGTTCGGTTATTACGGCTGTTGTTAAACGCAAAAACCGCTTTAATTTTATGAATAACACCGGTATTGCGTTAACTATAATTGTACCGCGTGAAATGTCGTGCAACGTTTCTTCCAGTGGCGGTGGGGTAACTATTTCAGGGGTAGCCGGGACACACGATTTTTCAAGTAGCGGAGGTGGTGTGCAACTTGAAAATGTGACCGGTACCACCGAAGCGAGCTCATCGGGTGGAGGTGTGAATGTCAGGAATCAGAGCGGTGACTGCCGTTTGAGTTCGAGTGGCGGCGGTGTGACTCTGACTGACGGACAAGGCAGCGTTTTTGCGCGCAGTTCAGGCGGCGGTGTAAACCTGAACAATATTCATGGCAACGTGGATGCTTCCAGTAGCGGGGGCGGAGTAACCGTTACCGGGGAAGCCGGAGCTGTAAAAGCCAAATCCAGCGGGGGTTCCGTTCATGTAAACATCAGTAAATTGAGCAAAGAATTGTCCCTGGCATCGAGTGGTGGCGGAGTGGATGCTATCATTCACAATGGCGAAAATCTTGGCCTGGATTTAGATTTGAGCTCATCCAGGGTGAATATCGACGTTCATAATTTTTCAGGAGAAATGGAAAAAAACCGGGTAAAAGGTACAATGAACAATGGTGGGATTCCGGTTTATATGCGTGCATCAGGAGGAAATGTGAACGTGCGGTTCGAAAAGTGACGAAAAGAAACACATAGGGGTGATGTATAATGCATCAATCCTGAAAATTACCAGCTAAAAAAACCAAAAGATCAAATGAACATCAATTACATTAAACACGCTCTCAGGGGAATAAAGTCACAAAAATTTTATTCCCTTGTCAACCTGCTTGGATTAACTGCGGGAATTACTGCTTTTGTGCTTATTGCACTTTGGGTAAACACGGAGGTATCATACGACAAATTCCAGAAAAATGCTGAAGACATTTACCGGGTCGATTATAAATTGTATGAAGAGGAAGTGCTGGAACAATATTCAGCTGCTGCCGTTCCGGTAATTGGCCCGATGCTCGAAAAAACTTATCCTGAAGTGAAGGAATACACCCGTTTTAAAAAAACCGACGGAATTATTAAGCACGGAGATACTTTTTACAGGGAAGAAAAAATGTTTTATGCCGAACCGTCGTTTTTTTCCATTTTCACCTTTCCGCTGGTTGAAGGAGAAACAAACAACGAAATTCTGGATGTAAACAAAGCTGTAATCACCGAAAGTGCTGCCAAACGGTATTTCGGAAATGAAAACCCGGTAGGAAAATTTATTATTTTCAACAACAGGGATCGATATTACATTTCAGCAGTAGCCAAAGACATACCTGAAAATTCGCACCTGAAATTTGATATTTTGCTTTCCTATGAAAACCTCATAAACGAAGTTCCTTATTTTGATGAAGGTTGGTTTGTAGAGCAATTTTATACGTATGTCCGTTTAATTCCGGGAGCCGATTTTAAAGCGCTCGAAAGTAAAATTCCGGAACTGGTAGAACAACACCTGGGCGATTTTATGAAAGAGGCACAGTTTCTGGCCGAATTCAAACTACGTCCCATAGAGGAAATACACCTGCATTCCGGCCTTCAAAACGAATTGGAAGTAAACGGAAATATTAATCATGTCCGCTATATGTCGTTGATTGCTTTGCTGGTACTGATAATCGCATTTATAAATTATGTCAATTTAACCACATCGCATTCGGTTCAGCGCGCTTCCGAGGTGGGTGTCCGCAAAGTTCTGGGGGCATTCAGAAAACATCTTCTAAGCCAGTTTCTTACTGAATCTTTTCTGATTAACCTGTTGGCTTTCCTGTTAAGCGCAGCATTGGTTATGGTGTTGCTGCCTCCATTTAAAATAGTAACAGGAAGCCCGGTATTTATTCCCTGGAAGTTCATGCCGCTTGCATTTTTTCTTTTATTTCTTGTAAGCAGTTTGAGTACAGGTATTGTTCCGGCTTTGTATTTAACGGGAATTAATCCCGCTCGTGTTTTGAAGGGAAAAGCAAAAAGCCGTTCGGGGGCGATGTCAAATTTTAGAAACGGATTGGTAATATTTCAATTTTCCGTCTCGGTAATTTTGATTGCCGGCACAATTTTAATCGGGAAACAAATGAATTTTCTTCAAAGTCAAAATCTGGGGATTGACATCAATCAAATGCTGGTTGTTGAAGGGCCAAAAGCAATAAACGCTGAAACGGTTGTTACAGAATCGGATGCTTTTAGAAATGAAATGATGAAACTGGCGGCAGTTAAAAACATGACTGTTTCCACCAACGTTCCCGGCGAGGAAGTAACCTTTCAACCTGTTTATGGTAAACTGATTGCCGGTGTGAATACCGAGAAAAAAATAAGAATGATTGGCATAGATCAGCATTTCTTCAACACCTATGGTTTAAAACTACTTTCCGGCCGCAACTTTGACAAAAATTACAGCCCTGAAATCAGGGAAGTAATTCTGAATGAATCGGCGCTGGATTACCTGGGGTTTGAAAATGCAGAAGATGCTATCGGGAAAGAACTGACCGGCGACCAGGGCGAAGCACGTGTAATTGGTGTGGTAAACGACTACAACCAAAAATCATTGCGCGAAAAGCCCGGCCCGATGATGTTTTGTAACCGCACGGAAAGCAATTATTACACATTAAAGATAAACGCTGCCGAAGCTAACCTGGTAATCTCGAAACTCGAAAGCCAGTGGGACCGGAAATTTGCAGGTAATCCGTTTAACTATTTCTTTCTCGATGATTATTTTAACGAACAGTACCATGCCGATAAAAAATTTGGAACACTGTTCCTGATT
>JAFGDX010000286.1 GCA_016931875.1 Prolixibacteraceae bacterium | reverse complement strand
GAGCCGCTCCAAACCAGCAGATAGCCAAACAAAGCGCCTAAAAGCAAACGGGGCAGAAATCCGTAAAACTGCATGTGCAGCGCACTAAAAAGGAGAGCCGAAATCCAGATGCCCCAGTGGCGGTTTTTTGTTATTCGTGTAAATGAGCGCTGTATCACACCGCGGAACAGAAGTTCTTCGCCAACAGCCGGAAGTAAGGCAACCATAAAAATATTAAATAACAACCCGGCAGTGGTTTTTACATTTAAAAAGGCTTCGGTTAGCCGAGCCGCATTTTCTTCAGTTTGTTTCATCCATCGCTCCACTCCCCCCAACCAGTCAGGCAGCTGCATCCTTGTATTGAATTCGCCGGTTAAATTAATAGCCGGGGTAGCCACAAACATCAAAATAAGTACGATTAAAACTGACGACAAGGTTGTGGAGCTATTCAGAAATAAATATTTGGAAATGTTTCCCAGATAAAGCCATCCTAAAACGAGCGGCGGAACGATAAACAAACCCAGCGACTGAACAACCTGAAAATATTTTAAAACCTGAATGTTTCCCGGATCGCTTACGTCGTTTGCATTGGGAAAATTCAGCATCGAATCAATTCCAAAAACAGGAACTGCAATAATGAGCGAGAGAACCAGAAAAGCCAGAAAACTGACCACAATTATAAATACCGAAAACATCAGTTGCGGAAAGGGTTTCATCCCCCGGAATGCAGTAAATGCCATTATTTTTTTATTTTCAGACAAAGATAATTTTTTTGAATAATTATCATTGTCAATTCCTTACAGGCAAAAAATAAGATTTTACTTTGTAAAAACAAGTAGTTTTAAGTTATAACTCCCTGATTTTAATATTCCGGAACATGGTTAGCCCGCCATGATCCTGCAACCCGATATGCCCCGATTTTGCTTCGCCATAATGCGGAGTTTCCGCCCATTTTCCGGTTGCTTTGCGTTTCTGCCAATCATCGCTCCAAAGGTCGTATTCAACCACTTTTTTACCGTTTAGCCAATGTTCAACGTGTGGGTTTTCCACAACAATCCTTGTGGTATTCCATTCATCCAGTGGTTTTACCTGGGCATCTTCCGGAGCGTGCATCCCGTAATTTGCGCCACTGTACTGGTGGGCCTCCAGCGGGGTGGGCCAGCCTTTGTCGTCAATCAGCTGGTATTCGGGGCCCGATTCATAAATAGCATCTGTAATTCCTTCCTGAACATGGAAAAATACCCCCGAATTACTTTCCGGCGCCACTTTCCATTCCAGGTACAATTCAAAATTTTCATACTGCTTTTTGGTAATAATATCTCCTCCGTGGTCGGCCCCAACCCCCGAATTATGCATCTCGCCGTTCACCACTTTCCAGCCGGTAACCCCGCCGCCGTTAAACATCTTCCACTGATTCAGGGTTGCCCCGTCGAAAAGCAATTCCCAGCCCTCCTTCTTTTCGTTTTTTGTGAGAGTATTTATTTTGCTTTGTTTCCCTGAACTACATGACAAAACAAAAAAAGCAAGGCACACACAACATAGAATGGTAAAATCTTTCATAAACAATCAATTTCGATTTTTTTTATCTTCGGCAAAAGTACAAATTCATTTGCACCTGATTGATGTAATTTTTCACCGTTTCTGCTGAAGTTTAGTGATTTCGGTTTAACTTTAGGGACCAACTTAAATAGCAACTGTTGAAATTTGCAAAAAGTATCATAGCAATGATTCATGCCGGGGCGCTGCCAGGCACCCCGAAAAATTTATACTCCACAAAAAAAATCATAAAAACGGCTGTGGAAGAGGCTCATATTTTTTCACACGAAGGTGCAGATGCCCTTCTGATTGAAAATATGCACGACCGTCCGTATCTGAATAAAACCGTTGGCCCTGAAATCACTTCTGTAATGACCGCCATTGCCTGCGAAATAAAAGCAAAAATTCAGTTGCCGCTGGGAATTCAGATTTTGGCAGGTGCAAATAAAGAGGCACTGGCTGTGGCGCTGGCTGCGGGGTTGGAATTTATTCGCGCCGAAGGATTTGTTTTTGGCCACCTGGCCGACGAAGGCTGGATTAACAGCGACGCCGGGGAGTTACTAAGGTACCGCAAACAAATAGGTGCAGAGCATATTCAAATTCTTACCGATATTAAAAAGAAACACTCCTCGCACGCTGCCACTGTCGATATTTCTCTGGAAGAAACAGCCAAAGCAGCAGAATTCTTTTTAAGCGACGGAATCATTGTATCCGGAAAAACAACTTCAGAAAAAGCAGACATAAAAGAAGTGCAGGCTGTGAAAAAAGTCACCAAGCTCCCTGTAATTATTGGTTCCGGGATTGACCAATACAATATTAAAGAATACTGGAATTATGCCGATGGTTTTATTATCGGTTCATTTTTCAAAAAAAACGGTTACTGGGAAAATGCTGTCGACAAAAAACGAGTGAAACAGTTTATGCAACAAATACATCAACTAAGAACCTGAGCGAATGGAATTTGATACCTGCGCCTGTGGGTGTTGACCGCCATTGTGTTTTTTATTCTCGAAATTTTTATCGCCTTATTTCTGATGGCCAGTATTGGCATCGGATGTTTATTTGCTTTTTGGGGCGCGGATTTTAACACTTGTTACCTGCGCACGGACTGTTGGTTACAAAAAATCCGAGAAAAGCGCCAAAAATTACGTTCTGAATAATATCTCCGGGCGGAATGGCGTCCATGGTTCGTCCGTCAGTAAGATAAAAATAAAGGAACCCGCCAACAGCTCCAACGCCAACTGCAATAAGGGTTTTACGAACTTGTTTTGATTTTAACCAGCCCTTGAAACCTTTTTCTTCCGGTTCAATCTCCAGCTTTTTAACTTCAATTTTTTCTTTCATATCCATGAATACAAATATATAGATATGTTTTTAACTGAAGTTGAAATTGTAAACTATTTTTGCAATATAATTTTGTCTTGCCTGTGGAAGATTATTCACTCATCAGATCCGAATCATAATCGGTTTTATTCACCCAGCCGGCTGGAATATTTTCTCCGGAAATAAAACGGTTGTAATAATTTTGAACCGCCCCGGCATAT
>JAFGDX010000285.1 GCA_016931875.1 Prolixibacteraceae bacterium | reverse complement strand
TTCTGATTTTGCCCCAACATCAATTCCGCGGGTGGGTTCGTCGAGCAACAAAATTTTTGGGTTGGTAGCCAGCCATTTTGCAATAACTACTTTTTGCTGATTTCCACCACTTAATTTCTGAACACCCATTTTTGGAGACGCAACTTTTGTATTCATCTTTTTGATGTAGTAGCTGCTGAGTTGTTCTTCCTTCTTTTTACTCAGGAATCCGAATTTGGAAACTTGCTCAAGACTTGCCAGCGTACTATTCTTTTCAACGTTCATGTTCAGAATTAATCCCTGAAGCTTCCGGTCTTCCGGAACAAGCCCCAGCCCGGCATGAACCGCATCATGGACAGATTGTATTTTCATCTTTTTGTTTTCGATGAAAATTTCTCCGGAAACAGATTTTGGATGCATCCCGAATAAGGCCTCCAGCAACTCTGTCCGTCCGGCTCCCATCAACCCGGCTATTCCCAGCACTTCCCCTTTATGCAGCGTAAAACTTATATTGTTTACGAGGTAAGTTGTTTTATTTTCAGGATTCAGAAATGACAGGTTTTCCACCCTTAATATTTCTTCTTTATGAATTGGTCCTGCATTACGGGAATTTTTTGTCAGGTCGCGGCCAACCATCATTTTAATAAGTGTTTCGTGGTTGGTTTCCTGTATAATTCCATTCCCTACCTTTTCGCCATCGCGAAGTACTTCAAATCGTTGGGCAATTTTAAACAGTTCGTTTAGCTTATGTGAAATATAAACGATGGCTACTCCTTTTGCAGTCAGCTCTTTTATGATTGAAAAAAGCAGCTCCACTTCACTGTCGCTGATTGCAGAAGTAGGTTCATCCATAATCAGAACTTTTGAATCGAAAAGCAGTGCGCGGGCAATTTCTATCAGTTGTTGCTGTCCTACACGAAGCTGGTTTACCGGAATCCTTGGATCAATTTCCAACTTTAAAAGCTCTAAAAGTTCTTTCGACTTTTTATGCATTTTTTGATAGTCCAGCAACCCAAGGGCATTGGTAAGTTCCTGCCCAAGATAAAGGTTTTCGGTAATGCTGAGATGAGGAATCAGGTTTAATTCCTGATGAATAATAACAATTCCTTTTTCTGCAGCTTCCTTGGGATTTTTGAATGTTACAACTTTACCATTCAGCAAAATTTCTCCTTCATAATCGGGGTGGACACCGGAAATAATTTTCATCAGTGTTGATTTTCCGGCACCGTTTTCGCCAATAATGGCTGTAACTTCACCGGTGTAAATCTGTAAATCCACATTTTTCAGGGCGTAAACTCCCGAAAAATCTTTCGAAACATTTTTAACCTCTAATATTGGTATCGCCTGAATTTGTTTATCCATCGGTAAGTTTTGCATTTACCGGAATAACCCGGATATTGTTTACATCAATATTATTTTCATTTAACTCGGCAGCACCGGTAAATTCGAGGCTCATTCCCACTTTTGCTGATTTCTTTAAACGGGCAACTACTTTTTCTTTTGCCATTTTATTAAGGGCAACCGAAACGTTGTTAAAGTCCGTCATGTTAACAAACTGATTGATATCCACTTTTCCCGAACCGTCGCGGATAGCATTGCCAAAAATAAAATCGGTGGCCACCTGAACCAGCGTATTTTCATCAATTCGAACCAACAGGAATTCTTCATCAACAGATTCGATAATCCCCGAACCTTTCAATATCAGATAGTAAGTTTTTGAAATGCCTAATTTATGTGCGAATTTCTCAAAAGCTACTTCCGGGTTTTGTTCCAATTGCTGAATCACAACATTGGTCTCCGGCGCAGTATTGATGCAATCAGCAAGTTGATTTTCCCAGAATTGATGGGCAAATTCCGTTGCATCGAATTTTGTATTGACATTTGCGGCTTTGTATTCATCCAAATTTTGGATGTCAAGCGAAAAATATACCACCGCAACAATTGCCAAAATTCCGGGAATGTATTTTATTGTTTTGTTCATCGTATCAATTTTTAGGCAGGTAATTTTTTACATTTTCAGGCGTAATCAGCACCACTTCGACTGGTGTTTTTGTGTTGAAATCGCGTTTCCCTTTAATGTATTCATCGGCGAGGTCGGCAGAAGTACTTGCCATAAGTATCGGAAACTGCATTACAGTTGCGGCAATTTTTCCATCGGCAATTCCTTTTATCGCATCATCTGCGCCATCGAAACCAAACACTTTTACTTTATCTGCTTTTCCGGCGGCAAGAACGGCCTGGTATGCGCCCATGGCCATGGCATCGTTTCCGCAAAATACAGCGTCAATAGAGGGGTTTGCCTGCATAATGGTTTCCATCACATCCATGGCTTTATTCCGGTCGAAATCGGCACTTTGTTGTGCCACCATTTTTAATTCAGGAAATTCGTCGACCACACTATGAAAACCATTGGAACGGTTCCATGTGTTATTGTCGCCAACCAAACCCAGAATTTCAACATAGTTGCCTTTTTTGTTCAACTGTTTCACAAAATATTGCCCCAGTTTTACACATCCTGTGAAATTATCGGAGAGCAGTTGTGTGGTAGCTGCATCGCGCGAATTAATTTCCCTGTCCATACAAAAAGTGGGAATACCAGCAGCTTTGGCACGTTTTACATTTAAAACAGAACCATCCGCATCGGTTGGATTAAATAGAATGGCTTTGTACCCCATGGCAACAATATTATCGAAATGTTCCGCCTCTTTTGC
>JAFGDX010000284.1 GCA_016931875.1 Prolixibacteraceae bacterium | reverse complement strand
GATTGCAAAATTCTATGCCATGCTTGAAAACACAGATTCTACCTTACTTTACCTTGAAAAAGAGTATGAGAATCCGCAGGCTGAGGGAATTATGGATATTAAGGTATGGATTGATTTTCAATTTCTTCATGGCAATCCAGGGTTTAATGCCCTACTCAGAAAAATAAACCTGCCCGTCGATTAAAATCCAATATTCAAAAAAAATCCTGGATGCAACAATATTGAAATTCGTGCAACATTAGTTAAATCCTTCAAGCCTGTTTTAACTGATTGCAACATAGTTGCTATGCTCTGCCTGCTTTTTCTCCCGAAATTGAATGTGGATTAAATCATTTAAATCCGCATTGACTTAAAAATTAAAGATTATGAAAACATTTTTAAAAATTTTCTTTTTTACAGCATTATTTGGACTCTTGGCCGGCTGTGAAAAAACCGGGGAGTTCTTCGAAAATGAAACTCCCGAGTTAAAAAGTGCACAACCGCAAAAGGTTACTGTACCATTCGAAGCGAATTTACTCGGGGAAATTGCCAGTATTGATTGGGAAGCCCAGGAATGCATTGAGGAGGGCTACTTTGTCCGTGTTATTGTTGAGACAACCGGGAATGCAACCCACATGGGCAAAGTTTCCTTAACTTTTAATTTCTGTTCAGGCGGGGCTCCAGATCCGAATATTGAGGGTTCCAAATATACCTATGCCGGTTCTACAGCTGACTTAATTGCAGCAAACGGTGATGTGCTTTATCTATCTTTTGATGACGGTATTGTAATGAATGGAAGAACAGATGAACACCCTGATGATGTATATGAATACTGGAGAACGCCGGTATCCGTTTTGGGAGGAACAGGTAGATTTGAAGGTGCAACGGGTGATTTAAGTTCGGATGATTATGTCACTACGGATGACCAAACCCATCATCGCTTTTATGGAAAAATTACCCTGGTAAAACGCAAAAAATAAAACCCTGAAAACCGTTCTTTCGGAACCCGGAAATCTTTTGATTTCATCCACCGATTCCGTTGAATAATATAGGTTTTTCCCCTCCATTCTGTGGTTGTACCGTTTAATTGGTTTGATTCGAATGGAGGGGTTTTTAATTTATCTCCTGCTGCTGGCCGAAACATTCATGTTTGCCTTTACCGGTAAGTGCAGCATTACAATGGTGTTGAGAAGTATGCTATGGAACAAAGGCCGGGAGGTGAGTCTGGATTAAATTCAAAACGTAACGGGTAAAAAACAATTTCAGCCTGAAAAAACTCCTCCTGAAACATAATTGCAAGCTTTTGCAACATAGGTTAATCTTTTTGCAACATAGGTGCTATGTATTGCATTTGTAATTGGCGTAACTTAAATGATGAGAATTCCAACAAAAATGACTGCACGACACATGTCCCGAGAGGAATTTACCAGGCAGCTCAACACCGTTACAGACGCCCGGCTTTCCGACCAAAGTTTTGGGGTATCAGAACTGGCCCGCGAAATGGAGATAAGCCGTTCCACGCTTCACCGGAAGGTGAAGGAGGTTTTTCATGAATCGGCCAGTCAGTTTATTTCACACAAACGGCTGGAAAGAGCCCGGCAACTCCTCCTGGGAAAGAAAATCTCCGTTACCGAAACGGCATCCAGGTGCGGTTTTCACAGCGTCACCTATTTCGATAAATGTTTTAGCGGGTATTTTGGTTATCCACCCGGAGAAACCGGAAAACACAGTCTGGAAGGAAAAAAACCTGTTCCAAAAGAAAAATTTGAATTCCTGAAAAAATGGTTTAAGCTATTCAAATAAAGTTCAATATCACGTTTGCGGTAGAAATTGAATAGTTGCATTACAGGTTTTCATACCTCAAAATTTATCAGTAACCTTTTCTTTTAATGAACGTTAAACACACTGTTCTTAAAAACCAAAATGGCTGAATCCACCTTAAACGGGCAGGAAATTTCAGAACGGCTTATTCAAATTATAGAGGCCAACCTGCAAAACGAACAGTTTGGAGTTTCCCAACTGGTTCATGAAATGAAAATGAGCCATTCCAGCCTGCACCGTGCTGTAAAAAATGCTACCGGTTTATCCATCAGCCAGTTTATTTGCCAGGTACGGTTAAAAAAAGCCCGCGAACTCCTACGACAGAAAAAAGCCAGCATTTCTGAAATTGCTTACGATTGCGGATTTCACAGCGTAACTTATTTCAATAAATGTTTTCACGATTATTACGGGTATTCGCCAGGTGAGGTAAAAAATCATCCCGAGCCTGAAAAAACCAATGTGCGTAAAACTAACCTTCCCCCATCAAAACAAAAAAAATGGCTACTGGCCTCGGTTCTTCTGACTGCCATTCTGTTTATTCTGTTCTTCACCCATGAGCAGTTCAATATTTCTGTTCTTCCTGAAAATAAACCCCTGAAAAAAGCCATTGCCGTGCTGCCTTTTAAAAACGACAGCTCCGATTCTACCAACGCCTATTTTATTAACGGACTGATGGAATCGATTCTGAATAACCTGTCAAAACTTGAGGATTTGGATGTTCGTTCGCGCACAACGGTTGAGAAATACCGAGCAGGCAGCAAATCGTTAACAGAAATTGCAAGGGAACTGGATGTGAATTACATCGTGGAAGGCAGCGGCCAGAAATACGGCGATGAAATTTTTCTGAATATCCAGTTGGTTGAAGCCAATACCGATCGTCATTTGTTTTCGGAACAATACCGGAAAGAAATCAGGGAGGTAAAAGACTTTATTGATTTGCAAAGTGAAATTGCGCTGAACATTGTTTCAAAAATCAACGCAGAATTAAGTCAGGAAGAAGAACAGAATATTAAAGAAATTCCAACCGAAAACATGGCGGCCTATAATTTGTATCTGAGAGGTTTAGATTATTTAAGACTGGCACAACAAAGTCCTCTTTTTCAATTTTCTGAAGATATATACAAGGCCAAACGTCTTTTTGAAGATGCTATTAAACTGGACTCTACTTTTAGTCTTGCCTATAGTTATTTGGCTCATATTTACATCGATAATCTTTATCATTGGGCCGGCGCCAACCTTGCAACCCAATATCTCGATACAGGTATTGAACTTGTAAACAAGGCATTAAGGTATGATGCTGAAAATGTGTTTGCCCAATCAGCAAAGGGAACCTATTACAATTATAAAGGAATGTACAAAGAGGCTGCAACTGTTTTTGAAACTCTGGAACAAAAGCAGCGTGACCTTCCGGGAACCTGGGAAACCCAATATAATTTTTATCGTTATCAAAACGATTATTATAATGCCATTAACAGCTTTTACAAATACCTGGAATTAAAACAGGAAAATTTACCACCTTATATTATTCAAAGTATAACGATATGCTTAGCCAATGCAGGCTTTCCGGAAGTCAGGCTAAAATATGCCCGTGAGCTAACCCGGGTGTATAATGACTCTGCCGGGTATTTAAGATTAATGGGATTAACAGAAATGTATTCCGGCGATTTTGAAGCGGCTGACCAATATTACTCATTGGCATATAAAATAGATTCGCTGGATGTTGGGTCCTGGTCTGGTTTAATGTCAAATCATTTGTTCCGCCAGGAATACGCAGATGCTGCTAAATTCCTTCGGAAAATTGAAAGTGCCGGAAATATTCATCAGGTTTCTATTGCAACCCGTTTTTTTTGGGGATATGCCGCGTTAAAAAGTGGCAGAAAAGCCGATGCAGAAGTTTATTTTAAAAACGAATTAAAAAATTTTTTGAATACCATTGAATTGAATACTCCTGCTGCACAGCGTTTTGAATCCCATTTTTTTATTGCTGCTACCTACGCGGCATTGGAAGACAAAGAAAAAGCGTTGGAATACTTATTAATGCTAAACAAAATAGAAAATGTTCCCTATAATTACATAATGGTTCTGCAAAAATGGCCTGGATTTGACAATATTCGCGAAGAACCAGAATTCCGTAAAATTTTAAATAACCTGGAAATCAAATACCAGAAGGAACACCAGCGGGTTGGTGAACTGCTGAAAAAAATGGGTGAAATAGAATACTGAGTCCCAAAAACTCCCTCTGCAATATAAATTTTACCCCTGCAACATAAGTTAAAGATTTGACACATAATTTAAAGCCTTTGCAACATAGTTGGTTGGTCTGGCATCAGTATGTTCCCGAATTTTATTCTAATTATTCATTAAAAAAAAGGAGAACCAAAAAATGAAAACAGCAGCATTTAAAAAAACGGAAGCATGGACAATTGTATTCAGTCTGATTTTTACGCTGGCGTTAACACCTGCCGAAGCCCAGCAAAAATTTAAGATTGCCGGAACGGGAGAATACACCATGATTGAAGGACAGGCATTCAATATTACTGATGCAGAAGGGCACCAGGTGAGATTAAACAAGGCAGAGGGGAACAACCTCAGCACCGGAGAAACCGAATGGATGCAAAATGCGCAGGCAGTTAACATTTCATTTACCGATGTAACAAGGGGAAATGGATTCCACCAGGGGTATGTAATTATAGAAAAAGACAATGACCGGATTGTTTCCCGGTGGGAAGGTAAAATGACAACAAAACTTTCTGCAGACGGCCAGCCAGTTACAACTTTTGAGGGGAATATGTGGTGGACCGATGCCACCGGAAAATATGAAAATATGCACGGAACTGCTACCTACAAAGGCCATTTTACTTCAGAAAGCAGCTATAAAGTAGAATGGAAGGGAGAATATTTTAAAAATGACGATCAGCAGACGAACAAATAATTCCACTGAATCTTAAATCAAATGTTCGGTTTGGATTATTGGATTTTTATGTAACAAATTAAATGCGAAACACTATGAAAAACTACCTGGGAACTATTCAGATAATGTTACTGTTATTGCTAACCGGGTTTATTTCGGCCGCACAGCATAAAAAAATGCTGGTAACATCAATTCCCAACAGGGTGGGTGAAATTTATTATGAAGTCACTGCTGAAATAGGAAATGCAAAATTTGTCTGCGAAGAAGGTTATGATAAATTTGAAAAATATGCAAAAACAGCTATAATAATAAGCTACTGTTCATCAAATGAGTTTGAACAAATATTACAAAAAGCGCTTAAACAGCTATATGAAAATCTAAAAACTCATGCAAAAGATTTGGCTAGGAAACTGATATTACCTTATCCTAAAGAAAAATTAATTTATTACATCCAATTCACCTTTCAGACAATTACTAAAAACTTTATGGGAATCCGGGAATCCGGGAATTCTCTCTTAAAAGTAACCGACAACCCGACTCCTGTTTACAATTGCATACACTTAAATAATTTTAAAGCCGCAGAAAAGGCAATCAACAAATACATTGAACGGAACCCCAACTATCTCAACATTTACAATTTAAAAGGCGATTTTTACATGGAGGTAAAAGACCGTCCAAATGTTTATTCGAGTTGCATGACCACCAACAAGCTTAGCGAATCCTTGAGATATGAAAAAATGATGGAAGATGAAACGGCTTCAAAAAAAATGAAACAATTCCGGATATTGAAGGTGCCTGGCAATTGGTTTAAGCAAAATCGGTTTCCGAATATAAAATTCTCAACGAATTTCCAGGAAATAAATGAAGAATGTTTTGCCACTCCTGCTTTTTCCGAAGGCCGGATTTTCATTCGGGGAAAGGAGCATCTCTATTGCTTCGGAAATCAAACCAATAATCACCCGAATTAAAACTTTAACAAAATGCTGCTATGAACAAGTTTAAACTTTGTTTAATCATTTCTTTTTTTCTTTTTCTTTCAGCTGCTGTAACCACGGCTCAGAATAATACAAATGAAAATGAATATCTTTATTCTGAGGCCATAGAAGTATATCAGCAGGAAATTGAAAAAGAAGTCGTTTCTCATTCATTGGCCGAAAATTATTGTGCTCAGTTCCGCGGGAACAACTGTTCCGGTGTGGCACCTGCCGGTGCCCATCCGCCTGTCAGCCTGGTGCCGGAGGAAAGCCTTGTATGGAAAACGGAAATTGCTTCCGGTGTTTCCTCTCCGTGTGTATGGGAAAATTCTGTTTTTCTGACCGGCTATGAGCCTTACGACCGCCTGTTGGTTACTTACTGCATCAATAAAGAATCCGGTGCGATTTTATGGGAGAAATCTGTTTGGCCTGATTCCATTGAACCTGTTCACGCAGTTGGCAGTCCGGCTGCTGCTACACCGGTAGCCGACGGAAAACATGTGTATGTTTATTTTGGTTCTTACGGAGTTGTGTGCTATGATTTCGAAGGAAACCTGGTTTGGGGAAAGAAATTACCGATTCCTGAATCAGACTACGGTTCCTGCGGTTCGCCGGTAGTTGCAAACAATATATTGTTGGTGAACCGGTTAAATGAATTGCTGGCACTTGACAAGGAAACAGGTGAAACAATTTATACAGCAAATATAACAGGAAGCCAGGCAACACCTGTTATCCGGGGAAACGAGATCCTTCTCCATCAATATCTGGGTTTAAAATCAATCAACATCGATGATGGCAGTGAAAACTGGAACTTAAGTATAGTCACACTTGGTAACAGCACCCCTGTACTTAGCAACAACATGCTTTTTGTAAACGGCTTTACCAATATTGGCGAAACCCGTTTATACGACAAATTACCTGAATTTAACGTCATATTGTCCCTGGCAGACCACAATGCAGACGGTTTGATACAGATTTCGGAAATACCGGATTCACTGGCGCTGTTCCGAAGACCCGAACTGGATTTGCCATTCCCTGATGACACCATGTACTCCTGGCAAAAAGTGGCCCCAAATTTTGACTTTACAAAAGATGATGCAATGAATGAAACAGAGTGGAAGCAAATGAAGGGATACTGGGAAAAATATATGCTTGAACATGGCGTGGTGGCCATAAAACTGCCTGAAAACGAAACCCAAAAACCTGAATTAATATGGAAAGAGAGTAACTACATTGCCGAAATTCCTTCCCTTCTCTGTAACGGCAACCAGGTTTACATGATTTCAAACGGCGGCCTGGTTACCTGCATGAACACTGGAACCGGAGAGGTTATTTACCGCGAAAAACTGGGCGCTCCGGGTGCTTATCTGGCTTCCCCGTTGCTGGCTAACGGGCATATTTATTTTGTCTCTTACAACGGCAAAATCACTGTGGTTAAACCGGACGAAAATTTGAATGTAATATCCCAATGCAACCTGAAAGAAAAAATTGCTGCTTCACCGGTAGCTGCAGACAATCAACTGTTGGTGCGCTCAACAGAGGCACTGTATGCTTTTGGGAAATAAATACTTTAAAAATGAAAGATTTAGTTATTAATGGCTACAGCCAGTTTAAGGTGCTGTAATTTTTACCTCCGGCTTTTCCAAAGGAATCCCTCCGGGGAAGCCGGGGGCAATGAACCCCGCAACATTCGGGGGCTTCAGCCATTAACTTTCTTCTATTTTAACTAACAATAGTGTTAAAAATTTTAAGCGATGAAACAACTCGGTTATACCCTTCTGTTTTTAATCGTTACCGGAATGTTTCCCTTTTTTTGCTTTGCGCAAAGCAGCGAACCATTGCCAACGAATGCGCCTTACCAGGTAACCAGAATTTCCGGAGAAATCTCCTTCGACGGGATTCCCGATGAAGCGGCATGGGAACGCGTTGAAGCACTTCCCCTTGTCATGTACAGGCCGGCTTTTGGGGAAGCGCCCACCGAAAAATCAATCATCAAATTTGCGTACGATGATGAATATTTTTATGCATCGGCCCGGTTTTTTTACCAGAACGTTGAGCAAATACGGGCTATTGGGAAAAAGCGCGATTACATGTCGTTTGCCCCCGACTGGTTCGCGTTCACCATGGATTCATTTTACGACAAGGAAAATGCCTTCATTTTTGCCGTCAATCCCAACGGCGCCCGTAATGACGGAGCCATAAAAAATGATTTGCTGGTCGCTTCCGATATCAATTTTAGCTGGAATACCTTTTGGGATGCGGAAACGGTAATGCAGGAAGACGGATGGACGGCTGAAGCAAGAGTCCCGCTTTCCAGCCTGCGGTTTCAAACCAAAGAGGGCAAAACACAAATGGGTCTTATTCTGATGCGATCGGTGGCGGCTAAAAACGAAACCGTAACGTGGCCGCTTATTTCTCCCGATTATATCTATCCTTTCTGGAAACCTTCTCTTGGAACGCTCGTGGAATTTGAAGGACTGGAACCCCAAAAGCCGCTGTATATTACACCATTCGTTACTGCCGGAATCGGACAGGTAAACCAGCTGAACAAACAGGAAACCGGTTATGAAATGCATTCCACTTTTAAAAAGGATGCAGGGCTGGATGTAAAATACAGCCTCACCAATAACCTCACCGCCGACCTTACCATCAACACCGATTTTGCCCAGGTGGAGGCTGACAACGAGGTTATTAACCTCTCCCGATTTTCACTGTATTTCCCTGAAAAAAGAAATTTTTTTCTTGAAAAAGCCGATGTGTTTGATTTTTCGCTTTCGGGCAACAGCAACCTTTTTTACAGCCGCCGGATTGGATTGTACAACGGGAACCCGGTGCGTATTTACGGGGGAGCACGGCTCACCGGAAGAGTGGGGAAATGGGATGTGGGATTTCTGAATATGCAAACCGAAAAATTGGCAGAGAATCCCTCAGAAAATTTTGGGGCTATTCGCACAAAACGGAAAGTTTTTAATGCTTACTCCTACGTTGGCGGAATGGTTACCAGCCGGTTGGGAACCGACGGCTCGTACAATGTGGCTTACGGCTTAGACGGCCTTTTCCGGGTTGCCGGCGATGAATACCTGACCCTGAAATGGGCACAAACATTTGAAAATAATGCGGAGAACACACTCTTCGGGATCGACCCTTCCCGGTTTGTTTTCAGGTGGCAGCGGCGCAGTGAAACCGGGTTGGCCTACGATTTTATTTATGGCTGGTCGGGAAAAAATTTTAACCCCGGAATCGGTTTTGAAGTAAAACAAAATTACCAGGGACCCAATGCCACCGTCCAGTATGGATGGCTGCCCGGCAATACTTCCTTTTTGCGCCACCATAAAATTTCGCTTTCGGGAAACACATGGTTTAATACCGTTACCGGCCATCATGAAACGACAAATGCCTTGTTGCAGTGGGATTTCAGCGCAAAAAAAGGATACACATGGTACATCAGCGCACTTTGGAGCCAGGAATCTCTTCCGAATGAACTTATCCTGGGAAACAACCAGGCCACTGTTCCCGCCGGGGAATATTCATTCACCAACTTTAGTGCATGGTTTGAAACTTCTTCGTCGCGGGATTTTTCCACATCATTTTTTACCGAAGCCGGTAATTTCTACGATGGCTGGAAATGGTCATTCTACACTATGCCTTACCTGAAAATCGGAACTGATTATGATATCGGGCTTTATTACCGGATTGACCGGGTGAAATTCCCGGAACGCGAAAGGGAATTTACCAACCACATTGTGCGGTTAAATGGTTTGATGACACTGACGACCAAATCCTCGTTTTCGGCCTTTGTGCAGTACAATACGGCCATCGACGGGGTGGTTGGCAACATCCGTTTTCGCTACAATCCGCGCGACGGCAACGATTTTTACCTGGTTTACGACGAACGGCTGCATACCTCCAGAGAACGAACAACACCTGCATTGCCCTTTACCGCGAGCCGGACGGTTTTGTTGAAATACACCTACACATTCAGGTGGTAATCAACAATGTTGAGCAAACAAAACAATCAGCCTCAGCAAGGTCGAATGTTTACAGCAATAACGAACCAGCATAGAATCCGACCTCGGCGAGGACGCATGTTTATAGGAATACCGCAACAACAGCAGGAAACATTCGACTCCGGCCGGTTGAAACGAAGTGAAAATCCCTCGGGAAGTCGTACGAACATAATACGTCAAATTCTATAAACCTTTAATTCCTCCTGAATTGAATTCGTGCGTACAGGAATAATTCTGTCAGGTTTCCATATCCTGAAAGGATTGGCTGCCCAATAATACGAATTTCCGGGATAGTTTTTCCGCTCCTCCTCGTTTGCATCCGTTGCAGCGCGATTGTTCCAAAGGCTCCGAAGGGATGTGTGTGGCAGATGCCTTCGGAGCATCGAAATGCTCCTCAAACATCGCTCCACTGAGCAGGTGAACCCAAGTCACCAGCTCAGCAACCGGCACCCTCACCCTATCATTCCGACAAGGT
>JAFGDX010000283.1 GCA_016931875.1 Prolixibacteraceae bacterium | reverse complement strand
GTGATAAATGCCGCAATTGTGGCGGTTCTTTTGTCGCCGGAAATCGATTTGGCCATCAACCCGGTGATAAAAACCAGCAAGGCACCGGCCAGCCAGAAAAATACTCGTGACGAAATACGGCTGACACCCATTATTTTGTAGCTTCCCATTAAAACCCAATAGGTAAGAACGGGTTTTTTAAAACGAGGCGTACCATCTGCCTGATAAGGGGTGAAGCAGTCATCCTTTTCCATCATCTGAAGAACGGCATCGGTATAGTATTTTTCATCCGGGAAATAAAAAACATAATCCAGCGCACTTGGAGCCGAAAACAGCAAAAACAAAACCGGAACCACAAGGATACTGTATTTTTTAATTTGACTCATTCCTGTTAATATTTAATAAGATACATGGGGTATAAAACCTTGTTTCGGTTTCGTGGGTTGATAAATTTCCCGGGCCGGTTCAGATACAGGTGTTTGTATTCAAAAATAAATTCAGGCGATATGTTCAGTTTTTCTATCTCATCAAAACCTTTTTCGTCGGTAAAAATCCACGCGCCCTTTTTGCCGGCAACGGCTTTCATCTCGTCAGCAGAATAAAGCTGTGTAGCCTGTGGTTCGCTGTAAAAAAACAGTTCGTATTCGTCGTAATGATAATTGTACAACGTATCGCCCTTTTCAGCATATTCGGTAAAATAGCGGGCCGCTTTTGGCGGTGCCTGAAAACTAAACATGTATGGAAAAACATGGGTGTTCATAATAAAGGCCAGGCAGGTAAAAACAATCAGCGAAGGAAAAATCAATCGCGAAACAGGTTCTTTAAACTGCCTTGTAATATAAAAGGTGAGTATAATTCCGGCAAAAACCAGTATCATATTCAACCATGCCGGGGTGGGAAAAAGGTAAAATGAAACAAAAAAAATGCCCACCCAAAGCAGCAGAACCACATAATGTTGCACGCGTGTAAAAACGTTGAGTAGCCGGGTTTTTCCCGACAGCGAAATATCAATCCATTTGGCAGTAACAACCGCCATGAGCGGAACAATGGAAAAAACATAATTGGGAAGCTGGCTGCTGGCCGAATTCAAAATGATAAAATAAATCCAGATGCCGGTTAGCGTAAAATATTCAGCCGAACGGAATTTGTTTTGAATGAGTGTTTTAAATTCCATAAACACCGCAATAAAAAAAAGCAAACTCCAGGGCAGAAACAGATAAGCTATGTTGTGAACGTAAAAAATGGGGTCGTTGGTAGCTTTTACATAGCTGCCCGTAATTCTCCCAACATTGTTTTCCCAAAAGAAAAACCGGATGCCTTCCCAGCCAAACTGGTTCATCAGTCCGATTAAAGCCGGACTGACAATCACAAACGATAAAAGTATTCCCAGGTACCAGCGGTAGTCGAGCAACGATTTGAAGTCGCGTTTAAAAACCAAATGCCCGATAACCGCAAAGGCGGGAATGGCCGCTCCAATCGGACCTTTCGTGAGCATGGCCAGCCCAACGGCAATAAATCCTAAAATCCAGTGTTGGTTCTTTTTTGTTTTTATGAATGCAAACAACTGCCAGAACGCCAGTGTGATAAATGCCTGCAAAGGGGTGTCGGTATGAATGTCCATGCTGTACATCAGATAAATAAACGAAAATAACAACATGGTTGCAGTTAATAGCCCCACCCGCTTGTTATACAAACTTTCTCCTAAACGGAAAGCCCAGTAAAACCCGGCAAAAACAAGCAGTAAAACCGGAAATTTAAACCAGAAATTGGAGACTTTTCCAATCGTAAATCCCAATGCTCCCAGCCAGAATAACATGGGCGGTTTCTGGTCGTAGGCTTCGCCATGAACGGTTAAATTTATAAAATTGCCATTTTGGTAAATTTCTTTTGCAACGGTTGCATACTTGCCTGCATCGCGCGTTACATCAATGTTGAGGCCGGAAATGTAAGCTGTCACAAGTACTACAGCAATAATCCCAAAAATGAAACGGAGCGTTTTGTTTTCGAACATGGCATTTTTTTGAATTCCTATTCATTCGGAAAAGCGCCGTAAAAGTGGCAATTTTTTCAGAATTTTTAAAATGTAAATTTTAAAATCGCTCTTTGCCGCAAAGCATCTTGCAGGTGTTTTTCTCCAATCAAATAAATTCAATTGTTCTTTTACATAAATTGTGCATTCAATTTTGAAAAGTGAATCCATTTGAAATCGATATCTTTGTGAAAAATTTCAACACTTTTACTATGAAACTTTGGGAAAAAGGAATACCTGTTAATGCAGCCATTGAAAATTTTACCGTGGGGAAAGACCGTGAGCTCGATCTTTATCTGGCAAAGTACGATATTTTAGGGTCGATGGCCCATATTATCATGCTCGAATCGGTTGGTTTGCTCGGAAGCGACGAACTCCCGGTGTTGCTCGAAAAATTAAAGGAATTGTATAAAAAAGCTGCTTCCGGAGAATTTGTAATTGAAGATGGTGTTGAAGACGTGCATTCACAGGTTGAATTTCTTTTAACAAAAGAGCTGGGCGATTTGGGAAAAAAAATTCACAGCGGGCGTTCGCGCAACGATCAGGTTTTGCTTGATTTGAAACTTTTTACACGCGAAGCAATCAGGGAAATTGTTGAAAGTTCAGAAGTTTTAATTGAGGTTTTGCTTCAGAATAGTGAGGCAACAAAAGAAATTCTGATGCCGGGTTACACCCATTTGCAGGTAGCTATGCCCTCTTCCTTCGGACTGTGGTTTGGCGCTTATGCCGAAAGTATGATCGACGATTTGGAACTGTTGCTTTCGGCCTTTAAAATTACCAACCAAAATCCGCTGGGTTCGGCGGCCGGTTATGGTTCTTCGTTTCCGCTCAACCGGCAATTAACTACCGAATTACTTGGTTTCAATAACATGAACTACAACGTGGTGTATGCTCAAATGGGACGTGGAAAAGTGGAAAAAATTGTTTCTTTTGCTTTGGCAAACCTGGCCGGAACTTTGTCGAAACTCGCATTTGATGTCTGTCTTTTTGTAAGCCAAAACTTTAACTTTTTTACTTTGCCTGCTGAATTTACCACCGGCTCGAGCATCATGCCACATAAAAAAAACCCCGATGTTTTTGAACTAATCCGTGCACGGTGCAACAAAATACAGGGAATCCCCCATCAAATTACAATGATAATAAACAACCTGCCAAGCGGCTATTTTCGCGATCTTCAGATAGTAAAGGAAGTTTTTCTTCCCATGTTTAAAGAATTGAACGATTGTATACGGATAGCCACTCTGGCCTTAAAAAATATAAGCGTAAACCAGAATATTCTTGACGACGAAAAATACAATTTTATTTTTAGTGTGGAAGAAGTGAATGAGCTGGTGCTGAAAGGCGTTCCTTTTCGTGAAGCATACAAAATTGTGGGTGAAAAAATTGAAAAAGGTGATTTTGTGCCTCAGAAAAATGTACATCACACCCACGAAGGAAGCATCGGAAATTTGTGCCTGGATAAAATTTCAGAAAAGAAAAAAAATACAATTAAGGAGTTTAATTTCAGCAAAATAGACAGCGCAATCAAGCAATTGTTGGATTAAACTTTATCAATCATCTGAAAATGTGACAAATGTCATGTTTTTTGTTTGATTCTGAATGATAAAAATGACCTCGCGCCGTTTAAAAACCTAGGTTAAGAGTATGTTATGAAACATATATTTTTTATGTGTTCGTTGTAATTTATTCTTTGAATGATTATTTTTGATTTCACTTTGAAAGAAAACTATTGTTTTTGCTTACATTTTTACAGCGATGGGTTAGGATAACAGGTTGACTGTAATTTTGGTAGGAATGAGTTGATTAGAAACAGGAAAAATTAATGCAAATGAGATTACCTTATGCGCAGGGACTTTACAGCCCTGAAAACGAACATGATAATTGTGGGATTGGATTTGTTGCCCATATAAAAGGTAAACCTTCGCACGACATTATAGAACGAGGGCTGGAAGTTCTTCGTAACATGAACCACCGTGGCGCTACCAGTGCCGATAACTCTACCGGCGATGGGGCAGGTATGTTAATGCAAATTCCTCATGAATTTATCAGTGAGGTTCTTGGTGTGCGTGCCGGAGAACCGGGAAAATACGGAACAGGCCTGATTTTTCTTCCACAGGATGAAAATGAAGCTGGAATTTGTCTGGATATTCTGACAAAAAATATTCAAGAGGAAGGACTTACTTTGGTTGCTTATCGCGATGTGCCGGTTGACAGTTCCGTTCCGGGCGAGATTGCAAAAACCAACGAGCCAAAGGTAAAACAGGTATTTATTAAGGCAAACCTTGAAAAAGACGCGCTCGAACGTAAATTATACATCGTACGGAAGCTGACTGAAAAAGAGGTACGCGATTCGGATCTGAAATACAAGGAGTATTTTTATCAACCCAGTTTGTCGGCCAAAGTAATCGTTTACAAAGGGATGCTTACTCCCGACCAGTTGCGCGACTATTTTATCGATTTCAGAAATGAAAAATTTACCAGTGCCATTGCTTTGGTGCATTCGCGGTTTAGTACCAACACTTTTCCTACCTGGGATTTGGCACAGCCTTTTCGTATAGTTGCACACAATGGCGAAATAAACACCGTGCGTGGAAACCGCTTGTGGATGCAGGCGCGCGAAGGGTTGATGAAATCGGAAGTTTTTGGCGAGGATTTGAAAAAATTGTTACCGGTTATCGAACCGGGAAAATCAGATTCTGCCTCGTTTGATAATGTTCTGGAATTCCTTCATCTTACCGGAAGATCACTTCCTCATTCGCTGTGTATGATGATTCCGGAATCGTTTAACCAGAAGAATCCGATACCGGAAAGTTTAAAAGCATTTTACGAGTATCATTCCACCATAATGGAACCCTGGGACGGGCCTGCTTCCATGGTTTTCTCCGACGGAAGATATATTGGTGGAACTCTCGACCGGAACGGGCTCCGTCCTTCGCGTTTTGTCATCACGAAAAACAACCTCATTGTTATGGGGTCTGAGGTGGGTGTTCAAACTTTCAAACCCGAAGAGATTAAAGAGAAAGGACGTTTGCGTCCCGGAAAAATATTACTGGTTGATACGCAGTTGGGAATTATTATTCCCGACCATGAGGTGAAGGAACAACTGAGCAGAAGGCATCCTTATCAAATGTGGTTAAATGAAAACCGCCTGCTGATGAAGGATATTAAAGTAAAACACAGGGTTCCTTCATCCATTGAGAATTTTGATACCTATTCAAAAGTTTTTGGGTATTCAAAAGAGGATATGTATGAAGTGATAAAACCAATGAGCGAGATTGCAGCAGAACCTACCAGTTCGATGGGCAACGATGCTCCTCCGGCTGTGTTTTCAGAAAAACCCAAACGCCTGTTCGATTATTTCAAACAAATGTTTGCCCAGGTAACCAACCCGCCAATAGACCCGATTCGCGAAGGATTGGTTATGTCATTAACCAATTACATTGGTTCACTGCATTCCAATATTCTTGCCGAAACACCCGAACATTGCAAACTTATAAAGTTTCAGGAGCCCATTGTAACCAACACCGATTTGGGCAAAATCAAAGATCTCAAAGATGAAATGTTTACCCACAAAACCATTCCAATGGTTTTTCCGGTAAAAGAAGGAATAGCCGGATTTGAAAAGGCACTGGAAAATATGCTGCATGAAGCAGAAAAAGCAGTGGACAACAAAAAGAATTATATTATTCTTACCGACAGAAATGTTTCGGAAGATTTGGCTCCGATACCATCTTTGCTCGCCGTTGCAGCTGTTCATCATCACCTGATAAAGGTCAAAAAAAGGATGCAGGTGGGTATTATCGTGGAAACCGGCGAAGCGCGCGAAGTAACACATTTTGCTCTGCTTTTGGGGTACGGTGCCAGTGTAATTAATCCTTACCTGGCGTTTGCCGCCATCGACCACATGGTAAAAGAAGGTAAAATTGAGATGGACTATAAAGAGGCCCGCAAGAATTATATTAAAGCCATTGATAAAGGGCTGCTAAAAGTATTCTCGAAAATGGGAATTTCTACTCTCCGTAGTTACCATGGCGCGCAAATTTTTGAAGCTATCGGAATCAGCCACGAAATTATTAATAAGTATTTTACCGGAACCGTTTCAAAAATAGGGGGTATAGGGTTGGAAGAAATCTGCAAGGAAACCACCATGTTTCATGAACAAGCCTACAGAATTGACAACACACCCGAGCCATTCCGTTTTGAAAGCAACGGAAATTATGCATGGCGCAAATACGGAGAACACCATGCCTGGAACCCTCAAACAATAGGGCTTTTGCAGTGGGCAACACGCACAAACGATTATTCAAAATTTAAAGAATTCAGTGCGCTTGTTGACAAAGAAAATAAAAAACCAACATTTATTCGAAGTTGTTTTAATTTCAAAAGAAATCCTATTCCGGTTGAACAGGTTGAGTCTGTTGAAGAAATTATGAAGAGGTTTGTAACCGGTGCAATGTCGTATGGTTCAATCAGTAAAGAAGCACACGAGGCATTGGCAATCACTATGAATACCATTGGCGGCAGAAGCAATACCGGCGAGGGGGGTGAAGATCCGGAACGTTTCGGAACCATTCGAAACAGTAAAATAAAACAAGTTGCTTCGGGCCGGTTTGGGGTTACCAATAACTATCTCATCAACGCCGATGAACTTCAGATAAAAATTGCCCAGGGAGCTAAACCGGGTGAAGGCGGACAGTTGCCCGGCTACAAGGTGAACAAAATTATTGCAAAAACACGGAATTCAACTCCGGGTATTACCCTGATTTCGCCCCCTCCTCACCATGATATTTATTCCATCGAGGATTTGGCACAGCTAATTTACGACCTGAAAGTAACCAACCCAAGGGCAAAAGTTTCGGTGAAACTGGTTTCGGAAGATGGGGTGGGGACCATTGCAGCCGGGGTAAGTAAGGCATTTTCCGATGTTATCATCATTGCAGGGGCCGACGGAGGAACAGGCGCCAGTCCGGCAAGCTCCATTAAACACGCCGGATTGCCCGTTGAGTTGGGAATTGCCGAAACACAGCAAACGCTTGTGCTCAATAACTTGCGCG
>JAFGDX010000282.1 GCA_016931875.1 Prolixibacteraceae bacterium | reverse complement strand
CGGGCATTTTAATATCGAGCAAAACAACATCGGGACAGGGAGTTAATTTATTTAGCAAATCAAGCAGTTCTGCACCATTCGAAGCCTCGTAAATTTCGTTTACAAAATCAAAATCTTCAATAATGGAATAAATACCTTTTCGGAATAAATTATGATCGTCGGTTATAACTACATTTATTTTTTCCATAAAAAGTATATTTTACAGGTGTAAAAAAATGATTGCCGTGGTTCCTTTTCCAGGATTCGATTTTAGTTTAAATTTTGCATTTACAACACTCGAACGGCTCTCGAGGTTTTTTAACCCAAGCCCTGTTTCCATTTTTTCATTCAGGTTAAACCCCTTTCCATTGTCTGAAACTGCAATGGCAAGCGTTGAATCTGAAAATTTTGTTTTGATGCTAATTTGTGATGCTTCTGCGTGTTTTAAAGTGTTATTTAACAGTTCCTGCACAATGCGGAACACAGCCAGTTCCTTTTTTGAATCAAAACGAACCGTTTCACCGCTGCTCCAGTAATCTGCTTTTATTTGTCCTGATTTGTTTACCCAGTTGGCCAGTTCCTGAATCGCAAAACTCAATCCCAGCTTTTCAAGCGATGGTGGCAACAAATCCCTCGATATTCGCCTGACCTGTGTTATCACATCGTCTAAATAAGATTTTGTTTCGCCGGCAAGAAGTTTGTATTTTTCAGAATCGGCTTTTTTTTCAATTTGGCCAACATTTAGTTTTACTACCGAAAGCATTGCTCCTACTTCGTCGTGCAAATCGCGGGCAATTCGTTTTCGCTCTTTTTCCTGTGCCAAAATTGTATTTCTTAATATTTCTTTTTGTTGTTCCGATTTTACCCGACTCAGTTCCAGTTCTTTTTTGAGCAGCCGTTTTTGATAAGCCACAAAAAAGAAAAAAACTGATACCGCAAGGATAATCATCCCCAGCGAACCTATATAATAAACAATAGTAATATCAGCAACTCCGGTTTCCGGCATGAAAAGCTATTTAACAAATCCCTAAGCGAGGTTAAAATTAGGATAAAATAATGACATAAGAAGTTAATTTAATTTTTATTGTCAGAACCGGCAGGCCATTCCTGCAAACAATTTCCAACATTTAATCCGGGCTTTTATTTACCTTCAGAAAACCTATGCCAATCAGAAAATAAAACAGGGCATTGAGAAGCGAAAAATAAATAACCGTAATTTTTGAGAACTCTCTTGAGTAATCCAGAATTAAATTGAACAAAATATAAAAAAACAAATTACCTGTGTAGTAAATTAATATGGAGGTGTTAATCCAGATAAATGGTTCGCGGGCCAGTTTTATGATTTTGGCTTCGAGCATTACTTTATAAAAATAGATAATGGACAGTATTGTGATATAAATATTGCCAATAGCCCGTGGCAAGTCGGGAAATTCAAAAATACTTTGAATAAAGAGCGAGTGTATGAGCCAGTAAATGGTAAAAGCTGCACTAAGCAGAAGAAAAACTCGCCGATTCACAAAATCATTCAAAACATAATAATAAAGGGCAAAAAGGAGAATAAAAGAACCGATTGAATAAATATTGTTTACGGGCATTGTATTGTTAACATCGGCCAGCCAGATAAGCAGCCGCGCCAGTACTTCTGTAAAGGTTCCGAAGCAAACAAAATAAAAAGCCAGTTTCAGGCTTTTGTTAAAATATTTCAGAAGAAATAATCCGGCAAAAAAAGGAAATAAAATGGGGGTCCAGTTAAAATAGATAAAATTCACAACAATAATGGATGTTATGTATTGTAAATGCTCCTTTCATCGCAGTAGGGCGGACACAATCCGGTTCCGTCAAACACCTCCATATCGTCATTTTCGCTTCGCATTTCAGAGGGTGCAGGATAAATCATAGCATCCATGATTTTTGAAATGCCAAAATCAATTTCAGCTTCTGTCCTGTTTTGACTAATAAATATTTCGTGTAGTTCAAATTTGGTAAGCAGGTAGGCATTGGGATAAATGTACTGTCGAACTTTTGCATTCTCATCTTCAGCATCTATTTCTCCTGCCCGCCATTTTCTGAATCTTCTGATGCTCTCGATAACGGAACCCGTGTTGTTTGAAAAATTAATATTCTTTTTCTCCAGTTTGTATACGGGAGTTTCATAATCAGCATAAACATCACCGCTTCCCAGCAGAAACGCGGACACTGCATAGGCACACAATACATTTTTCCCGCTTTTCTTTTCTTCTTCCAATGCCAGATAAATCCTGACCCGGTTTTCATTTTCTCCGGCAAGTTTTAAATAGGTTTCCTTTTCCAGGATAATTTTGGGCACTAAAAGGTTGAAGGTTTTTTCTTTTTCTTCTTTGAAATTTTTTCTCCAGTTTCTTGCCTGCATGGGGGGAATTTGATCCCGTTTTAATTTTGAATTCATTGTGTATCTCTATTTGGTTACGTAAAAATAGTCAAAATCTTTCATGTAAAAGAAAGCTGTAAAACATATTTATCTACAATTTAATTAAATATGTTTATAATTTACAAATCATTTTCAGGTATTTACATATTGTGCAAGCCTGAAAAAAAGGAATCAATATCTGCTAAATTGTATATGTAAAAAAAAACTGCCCGAAGGCAGTTTTTTCAAAAAATTTAAACAAGAATTATATTAGTAGTATAGTTCGTCTTCAAAATAGTAACCTTCATTTCGGTAGCCATCATCGTAGGCATAATATCTTTCGGGATAATGAACCAGGCGGAATCCGAAATCTGTGTATTCAAAGAATAGGTTACCAACCCTTAAATAAAGATATCCGTTAATATAAACCCTTTCATACGCATGAGGCATTGCATCGAAAACAATTCCAAACGGTACATCAACCAGAACATATCCAACTCCTCTGAAATACCGGAAGAAGTGCCCGTCGTAGCAATAATACCTGCTGTGGTTATGAACAAATATATTTGGCCGGTAAACAAACTTTCTGATAACATGTCCGTATCTCGGGTGATGGTAATAATGTTTATGGTACCTGTATGAATATGGGTTGTATCCGTGATAATAGTCTCTCCAGCTATAAAAATTCCAGCGGTAACTTTCCCAGTTTCTGTCCCAGTGTTTGTGTGTCCTGAAATTGTAATCCCTGTAGTAATCCCTGTCGTGCCGGTTATAATTCATGTGGGCAGGCCTGCGGTTATTGTTCCAAACCTGTTTACTCCCCCGGTAGTTATTGTTGGGTGAATACCGTTTGTCGTTTTCATCCAGGCGGTACATTTCCCGTGTATTTCTTGAATTGATTCCGGTGCTTCTGCGTTCGTAATTCGCACGGTTGTTTTGGTTGACGCCGGAATTTTGTCTCGCGCTTTTTTCTCTTGCTGAAATATCGCGGCCCGTACGTCCTGAATTTCCAGTGGCTGATGTATTTCTGCTTCTTTCCACCTGCCGGGTTGTGGTTGCCTTCTTTTCAGTTCTTTGTGGCGAAGTTCTGGCAACATCCTGACGTTTTTGTGTATTGTTCATGGGGCGTGCAGCGCTTTTGTTTGAAGAAGCCCGGTTTTCTCTCACCATTTTAGGTTGCTGAGCCCGGCTGCTTTCGTTCCGCGTTCCTCTTGAAGAAACTTCTGATCTTTGTGAGGAGCTTCGGTTGATTGAACTTTTCGACGCACTTTTTTCAGTTTTACGTGTAACATTTTGCGTATTACTTCTGCTTTGCCTGTCGTTGCTCCGTTGTACCCGCGTTTCAGTACGGTTGTTCTGACTTTGCCGGCGTTGAGCTGTTGCAGGAATTGCTGTGGCTATTGTAACTGTTGCAAGAGTAATCATCGTAGCAAGCAGTCTGATTTTATTTGTTTTCATGATTTTACTTTTTTCTTAATTCTACAACTCGTTTGCTCTTTGGCGCCTTTCAAATACATGTATGTACCCCGAATGATGCAAAGCCTGTGCCAAAACATTTTTTAACATTTTCAAAAAATCATAAAATACTAAAAAGCAAACTATTACATTCAATTTTTTATTCAATAAATTCTGTCTAATTTTGCCGCCAGATTTTATGGGAAGAATTTTAGCCATCGATTACGGAAAAAAAAGGGTCGGAATAGCAGTTACCGATCCGCAGCAAATAATTGCCACCCGTTTAACCACGGTTGCATCACACACCATATGGGATTTTCTAAACGATTATTTTCAAAAAGAAAACGTGGATGAAGTTATCGTTGGTTACCCGATGACACTGAACAACCAACCCTCGGAAGCTGTTATCTACATTAATCCGTTTCTCAAAAAGTTTGAAGTAAAATATCCTGAAATAAAACTAAAAATTTTTGATGAACGGTTCACCTCAAAAATGGCTTTTCAAACCATGATTGACGGCGGCGTAAAAAAACAAAAACGAAGAGACAAAGCTTTGGTTGACGGGATTAGTGCAACCATTATTTTACAGAATTATCTGGAACAAAAACGAAATAAATTATAGCCACTTTTTCAATTTTTGTGAATTATATTTGCAACAATTAAATTAATTTTGATGAAATACCCGGTTACAGTATACGGAGACGCCTTACTTAGAAAAAAGGCACAAAAAATTGACAAGGATTACGAAGAATTAAACGAGGTTATTGAAAACATGTGGGAAACCATGTATAGCTCCGACGGTGTTGGGCTGGCTGCACCACAAATTGGGAAATCGATTCGACTTTTTATTGTCGATGCCTCATCAGGGGCCGATGAAGAACCGGAACTGGCAGATTTCAAAAAGGTTTTTATTAATCCTGAAATTATTGAAACCTTTGGTGAAAAATGGCTCATGAACGAAGG
>JAFGDX010000028.1 GCA_016931875.1 Prolixibacteraceae bacterium | reverse complement strand
GTGCCGGCGGTTTCCGGAGCCTCTTCAATTAATGTTTTTAATGCTGTGAGCGAATTAAACAAAAAGTGCGGGCTCATTTGGTTTTTTAGTGATTCCAGCTGGCTTTGAAGCCCCTGTGTGCGTAATTGTTCCACTTCAAGTTCAACCGTTTGTTTTTGATGAATAAAGCGAATAATTACAATACTGAGTATAACGGCCAATGTACAAAACAAATTTCTTGATATCATCTCCTCATTATCTCTTCTTCGATTCACATCAATTTCCAAAAAATCGCGGAGAATAGTCGCCAGGAGAATACATACTGATAAAATTGCCAGTGAAGAAATGGCTGCGACGACTACTTTTTTGTAACTGATTTTGTGTTCAGCATTGAAAGGTTTAAAGATGGGATAATTGCTTAAAAATATGGCAACAGCAATTCCAAAAGTTACAAGCGACTGGAAAAGTATAAAACTGGTTGAAAAAGTGTGGTTGTGATGACCATGCAGATCATCGAAAAATACACCGGCAAAAAGGTTGAAATGAATGGTTAAACTGATGGCAAAAGCCAGCAGAAAAGTTATGCGAAGATACTTTTTGGGAATGCTCGTTTTCATACCCTGTCAAAGATACAAATTGAATGATGTAATAAAAGAGACCGGCATGTAAAATGATATTTACGGGCTGTGAAACGGCAAAGTGCCCGGGTGAAATTTGTTTTGCAAAATTTGGCCGGTGCAACTTGTTTTTTTACAAATTTGTTTGATTGTGAATTTGTTTTCATTTTTTATTTTAGCAAAAACAAAATAGAAGTAAAATGCCCCGGAAATTAAATACATTTAGAAACGGCGGTTATATTGTATTCGATACCGGAGTTTTTGACGAGTGGTGTGTTTATGTAACCAAACCAAACGGCGAGCGCTTTGCACCCCCGGATGTTCAATATCTTTCGCGTTTAAAAAAGTTGGGGAAAAAGTATACTCCCGGGAAGATTTATGATGATTTTGTACAAATTTTTGACCGGACATCTCCAAAACTAAACCCTGAAGTATTTCAGCTTATTTCCAATGTAAGTAAGTTTTATCAGGAGGATGCTCTGGAAATAGAAATCTGGTTCAATGTTATTTATGCCGGAATGATTGCCGAAGAAAACAAACAAAATGCCATTCTGAAAAAAAGAATAAAGCGACTTGGTATGCACCATACTTTAATTGATGATTTAACACCCGAAGTGGCTGCCAGTTTCAGCAAGGGAATAAAATGGTCTCACCTCGACCGGCTGATGAAAGCCAAAGGGTTTTAACCTTGTTTTATTTTTTCCAGTTCAGTTTATTTTCCAGAATGTAATTGTACATTTCGTCGTATAACAAAAGCTGAATATCCAGGATATCGTTGTAACTGACGATGGGTTCCGGGTAATTTTCAGAAACCGACCCGTGGCTGCATTCAAAAGTAAAAGCCATGGTTCCCGAAATGTGATGAAGTGCAGAAATGAGATTAAATGTGGTTGTTGGCGGAAATTGTTTGTCTTCCGCCGCAGGAGTCCAGAATCTGTCATCAGGCCAGTGCGCAAGGTTGTTTTCTTTCAACCGCCGGTTTACACGAAGGGCCAGTTCGTGTGCACGTTCTTTCATAAAAACAGGTACGTAGGCAGGTTGCAAAATTACCGGCCGGTTTTCGTGCGAGTGCAACGAAACGGTAATGTCGGGTACCTCGGTTCGGGCAATTTCCAGGATTGCTTTGGTTTCTTGGGCCATCGGGTTAAAATATTCATCCTGCATAATGTTAATTCCATCGTCGTTAAAATAAGCCCCCAAAATTTCAACATTTCCTTTCATCGGGTGCAATGATTTTGCCTGGGGCCATCCCCACGAAGTGCCGTCTTTGCGGGTGCCCTGGCCATATTTGGTCATGGTTTTTGTAGGAATGCCCAGGAAACTGTCATACGGACAACGTTTTCTTCCGTCTGGGTTTCCGCAGGGAATGATAATGGTGCGGCACTGTTCCATTTTATTTTTCAATCCGGGCCACGTTTTTCCACGATAGTCTTTTCCTGTTTCGGCAATATGAATCAGGTTAATCAATCCGGCCATTCCTTCCACTTCGTGGCCGTGAACCGGCCCGACAAAAAGTATCACTGGTTTTGTGGTGCTGTCTTTTTCTGCATAAAAAGCCGGGTTGCGGGCGGCTACCGCCGAGTTGTAATTGGCTTGTGAATGAAAATTTTCTTTTTCGCCATAATAAACCGCATAAACAGGCAAATTACCTGGCGAAACAGCTATGGTTTTCACCTCGCCCGATTTTACGAGGTCAATCTCATTCTGAATTTCAGAAATTTTCGATTTAAAAAAAGCGGGAATATCTGTATTGTTGGGCGGTTCGCCCGCATCTATTTTTATCTGTGCAAAAGAATTCCCTGTAAAACAAAAAGCTAAAGCTACGAGCAGAATGCGTTTAAATTCGTTTACCATGGTTTAGTTAAATCAAAGTGTATAATAATAATCAATTATCGCAAAAAATAATCATGGCTTAAAATTACACCATTTTGTAGTATTGGTGCAAATAAAGTTGGGGTACTTTTGAAGAGCCTTTTTATTTACAAGCTCATGCTTATAAGGAATGTAGCCGCAAAAGCAATAATGGCATACAGTTCAGGGAAAACCGCCAATACCATGGTTTTTCCAAAAATATCGTGTCCCGAGCCGATTCCGGCAATGCCATTCGAGGTGACATCACCCTGGTTGAGTGCCGAAAAGAACCCGACAAAGCCAAGCGTTAATCCGGCTGCCATAATTGCAATCCCTTGTAACATCGTCATTTCGGCTGTGATAATTCCCTGGCTGTTGATGATAAAAAAACCGGCAAAACCATACAACCCCTGGGTGCCTGGCAAAGCACTCAATAAAAGGTAGCTCCCAAATTTGTCGGGTTTTTTTTTGAGCGCGCCAACCGTGGCATTCCCACCTTTTGAAACTCCCACAGCACTGCCAATACCTGAAAAAATAAGCATGATGGCGAGCCCGATGTAGGCTAAAATAATTGCAGTTGTCATAATCTGATCTCCTTTTATTTACGGTTTGTATTTTATTTTATATTTTTTACTCTCTACTATTTACTATTTTGAAAATGGTTTATATTCCTCGCCTCCGCCTTTAAACCCGGCATTTTTATAAAATTCAACAAAAGTGAGTCGCATGGGGTGAACAAACGAGC
>JAFGDX010000281.1 GCA_016931875.1 Prolixibacteraceae bacterium | reverse complement strand
TCGCTCATTTTTTCCCAGCTCTCTCCTTTGTCTGTCGAACGAAAAAAGCCTCCTTTATTTTCGGCAGCTTCCACAATCAAATAAACTACATTGGGATTTACGGGAGAAACATCAATTCCCATTCCGCCAATATGAACAGAAGGAAGGCCTTTCATTATTTTCCGCCAGTTTTCGCCACCATCGGTTGATTTATACACGGCCGATTCCGGTCCGCCGCCAATTTTTGTAAACGAAGTTCTGCGGCGTTGTTCCGAAGTAGCGTACATAACATCCGGGTTGGAAGGGTCAATCACCACATTGTTAACGCCCGTGTTTTCACTTATTTCCAGAACTTTATTCCAGGTTTTTCCGCCATCGGTGGTTTTGTACAAACCGCGGTCACCACCGGGCCCCCAGGCCGAACCTTCTGCTGCCACAAAAACAACCTCTGAATTTCTCGGGTCAATCACAATTCCCCCAATCTGACGGCTTTCTTTCAATCCCATGTTTTTGAACGACTTGCCGCCATCAAGCGATTTATAGACCCCATCGCCGTATCCCAGTGCGCGCTGGTGGTTGTTTTCGCCGGTTCCCACCCAAACTGTATTCGGATTGTTTGGGTCGAGTTTTACCACCCCAATGGAATAAGCTCCGTAATTATCAAAAACCGGTTTCCAGGTTGTCCCGTTGTTGGTTGTTTTCCAAACATTGCCGCTGGCAACACCTACATAGTATTCTTTTGGATTGTCCGGATTCACTGCAAAATCTGCAATTCGCCCGCTGGCCCACGCCGGCCCGATACTTCTGAATTTTAATCCACTTACCAAACTACTGGTAATAATTGTGTCGCCTTTGGCTTCTTTACCCTCCTCTTTCTTTTTGGCAAAAGCAACTGTGGAGGCCAGAAATACCGCCGCCACAACAAATACAAAATTTCTCATAATCAATTATTTGGTTTAATTCTTTCGAAACATTTAGCTGGTTCTGAAAACAGCTGAAAAAATACAAATGTAAATCCCGTACAAACAGGATTTATATCAGCTATATTACAAAAAAATCACAACTACCCGGCAAACCCGGTAGCGTGATATTCAAAAAAAATAAAAAGGTTCAGTAACTAAAAGTTAAGCACTTCTTTCAGATTTTTGTATCCGGTTTTACTAACCTTGAGTTTTGTTTTGTCGTGAAGAATAACAATATACGATTCCTTTTCGTATTGCTGGATTTCGCTGATTTCGTCTACCTTAACAATATATGACCGGTGAATGCGAATGAAGTCTTTGGGATTTAAGGCATTTTCAAAATATTTCATGGTCTTTTGTTTCATAAAACGCCCTTCCGTAGTATAAATCATCACATAATCGTCCATCGATTCGATGTAGCGAACCTGGTCAACCGGCGAAATATGTATTTTATGACGGTCTTTTACCACAATCCTGTCCAGGTATTCTTCTCTGGGATAATCACTTATTTTATCTGCAATATCAGAGGTTGTTCCTTCTGTCCTGATTCGTTCAACCACTTTATCAACCGCTTCGGCCAGGCGGTCTTTGGAATACGGTTTTAACAAATAATCAGCGGCATTGTATTCAAAGGCTTTTAAGGCATACTGGTCGTAGGCCGTTGCAAAAATAATCTGCGGTTTGTGCTCCAGTAGCTCCAGCATTTCGAAGCCGGTAATTTTAGGCATTTGAATATCAAGAAAAACCAAATCAGGTTTTAATTCGTTAATTACTTTTACGCCTTCGAAACCATTTTCACACTCGCCAACCATTTCAATGTTATCCATCGTCTTTAAAAATGATTTCAGCAAATTGCGGGCTAATTCTTCGTCTTCTACAATTACGGTTGTTAGTTTGTCAGCCATATTACATTATTTTTTGTGGTATGGTCAAAGTTACTTTAAATTCTTTTTTGTTGTCTGAAATTTTTAACAATCCCGGGTTTCCATAAATAATCTGAAGCCGTTCGCGTATGTTTCGCAACCCAATTCCTTCTCCTCTTTTACTCAGCACATCCGGGTCGTAAGTATTGGATATCACAATCTTTAATCCTGTTTCTGTCATTTCGCTAAATGTTTTCACATCAACAGGTTCCGTGGCTTCATAGACCCCATATTTTATTGCATTTTCGTACAGGGGTTGCAAAATCATGTTTGGGATTTCGGCCGATAAACATTGTTCTTCAATTTCGAACGAAGGATTCAGCTTTTTCCCAAACCTTACCTTTTCAATCTGCAGGTAGAGTTGATTGTTTTCAAGTTCCTGCTTAAAAGAAACCTTTTCGTTTTGATCGTGTTTTAACGAATACCGCATCAGTTGCGAGAGGTTGATAACCATTTCCTGTGCTTTTGACGGGTCGGTCATAGTTAACGACGAAATGCTGTTTAAACTGTTAAATAAAAAATGAGGATTGATTTGTGATTTTAAGGCATGAAGTTCGGCCTCTTTTACAAGGGCTTTTAATTTTCCCTCGCTGCGGAGTTTTTCTTTAAATCCGTTGTAGTAATTAACGGCGTAGAAAAAAACCACATAAATGGTATAAAGAGCATACCCGGCAAAAATACGGTTGGCTATCTGACTTTCAATCCATCGCGACGGAGTTGGATGAAATATTTTGATAATTACAACTCCAAAATAAATCCATATAAAAATAATTACCGTGGCAGCTATGGCATGTGCTATTACAATTCGCCAAAAGCTATTGTTTTCGAGGGTACTAAATTTAATGACATACCAAATGGCTGCGCCAATAACGGCAAACGAAAGCAGAAAAGCACACACCTGCACAATGGCTTCCACCACATTGATGTTATTGCCCAGAGTTAACACAAGAACATTTGCGGTTGCAGCTACCACCCAAAAAAGCCCATAATAAATGGCAATCCGGGGATTGGTTATAAACGGGTGTCTAAAATCCATTCGAATTAGTAATGTTTAATTTCAACACCGCCAAAAGCAGTAAATCCTTTAACAATTAAAGTTTTGGACGGGTCGGAGGTTACCTGGTGGGGAGAAGATCCTCTTTTATCCGAAAATCCGCCAAACACGGCTGTAACTTCATTTTTTACAGTCCAGTCCGGGGGAACTTTAAACCCACAGCCGCCAAAAATAGAAACAGAATCGACCACCGCGCCGTTGGTTGAGAGGGTGGTGTTCCGAAGGTCATATTCGGCGCCGCCAAAAATGGTGGTAATTTTTCCCCCATAAAAATTCTGCGAATTAATAAACACTTCCCTTCCACCGAAAACAACAAAATCATCAAAATAATCCATTCCCTGTTTATTTTTGTCCTGAAATACGGGATCATCCTTTTTCCGGTGAGTAATCAACAAAATAACCCCCACTGCAATAATAAGCAGGGGCCATCCAATTCTTCGCAACTCATACGGAATGGTAATAATTTCGGGGATAAGAAAAAAACCGCCAATAAGAATCAATATTGTTCCGCTGGTCCGGTTGCCACCAATTAAGGAGAATATGCCGATACCAATTAACAGCATTTGCCAGGATATCAGGATATCATTCCAAATATCGGGAATTAAATCCAGACGTTCCAGTATCCAAAAGCCCCCGATTGCGATTAAAAATAATCCGAAATAAATTCTTTTCCCCGATGAGTTACACTGTTTCATTGTTACTAATTTACTTTTTCAAATCTACATTTCCTGCCACACAAATCACTAAAATCCATTTGTAAAGTTGAGTTTTGAATGAATGAACAAAACTACCCCGTTTTTTTTACCACCATTGCCAATCCAACCCCGATTAAAAGAACCGGAAGGATTAACGAAAATGTCAAACCCGTTAAATGAAAAAATTTGGGTATCAGAAAAACTCCTCCGATGCCGATAAGAACGATTCCGACGGAACGTTTCCCTGCCAGCAAAATCAATCCTGTAATTATCAAAATCACCTGCCACGAAAAAATAAAATGCCCCCATCCGTAAAAGATATGCCGGAAAGGAGCAAAAACAGTGTGCCAGCTAATGTTTGGCAAATCAATATAAAAGCCTGATTTCCTGAGAATCCAAAGAACTCCTATACCAATTAAAATGTAGGCCAGGGCGATCCGCGAGTTGTTTTTTTGTGGTTTATTTTCCATTCCCCGTTTTTTTTTTGACGATATACAAAACAAATGTAAAACACCGGCAACAGCAAGTCACTTAACATTCGGTTAACACAGGCAATGAATCGGTAAAAGGGATATTGGAGGTATAAAAAACTAAAAAAGCGGGAAGTAAACCCGCTTTTTGCTGTTATTTGTTTTGTTTTTTTGCCCAGGAATCTTTTAACGGTACGGTACGGTTAAATACCGGCATTTCAGGCCTTGAATCGTAATCGAGATTAAAATACCCCAATCGTTCAAACTGAAAATGATCCAACGGACTTGAATTTTTCACAAAAGGTTCGAGATAACAATTGTTCAGAATCTTTAACGAACCAGGGTTCATAAATTCCTTAAAATCAACATCTTTATGCCCATCCGGCTCCTCGTCGGTGAAAAGCCGGTCGTACAACCGTACTTCCGATTTTATGGCATGGCTGGCCGACACCCAGTGGAGTGTGGCTTTTACTTTTCTCCCGTCGGGTGAATTGCCTCCTTTTGAAGCAGGATCATAAGTACAGTGCAATTCGGTTACTTCTCCGTTATTATCTTTAATTACCTTGGTGCAGGTAATAAAATATGCATAACGCAAACGCACTTCGCGCCCCGGGGCCAGACGAAAATATTTTCGCGGCGGATCTTCCATAAAGTCCTCGCGTTCAATAAAAATTTCGCGAGAGAAGGGTACTTTTCGTGTTCCCTTTTCCGGATCTTCAGGGTTGTTTACTGCATCCAGTTCCTCTACCTGGTTTTCAGGATAATTGGTAATCACCACCTTTAACGGATTCAACACCCCCATTACCCGCTGGGCGGTTTTATTCAGGTGTTCGCGCACACTGTATTCCAGAAGCGAAACATCAATCATCCCGTCAACTTTGGTTACGCCAATCCGGTCGGAAAAATTACGGATCGACTCCGGTGTAAATCCTCTTCTTCTGAATCCTGAAATGGTGGGCATTCTCGGGTCATCCCATCCATTTACATGACCATCTTTTACCAGTTCGAGCAATTTTCGTTTGCTCATTACGGTGTAGGTGAGATTCAGGCGGGCAAATTCAATTTGTCGCGGACGATAATCCGATTCCATCAACTGATCGATAAACCAGTCGTACAACGGCCGGTGAACTTCAAACTCAAGAGTACAAATTGAATGCGTAATTCCTTCCCAGTAATCGCTTTGTCCGTGTGCAAAATCGTACATCGGGTACACTTTCCATTTGTCTCCGGTACGATGATGATGTGCTTTCATAATCCGGTAAATAATGGGGTCGCGCATGTGCATATTCGGAGAAGACATATTGATTTTCGCCCTTAACACCCGCGAACCTTCCTCAAACTCGCCTGCAGTCATTTGCAGAAATAAAGCAAGGTTTTCTTCCACAGCGCGGTTCCGGTAAGGACTTTCAATACCGGGCCGGGTAGGTGTACCTTTCTGGCTGCTTATGGTTTCAGAGTTTTGATCGTCAACATATGCTTTTCCGTCTTTAATTAACTGAATGGCAAACTCATGCAGTTTCTCAAAATAATCAGAAGCATAAAACAGCCGATCTTCCCAGTCGAAACCAAGCCAGCGCACATCTTCCTTTATCGATTCCACGTATTCTGTTTCTTCTTTTGACGGATTGGTATCGTCAAACCTCAGGTTACACTTTCCTCCGAATTTTTCGGCTATACCAAAATTTAAACAAATTGATTTTGCATGTCCAATATGCAGATAACCATTGGGTTCCGGGGGGAAACGGGTATGTACACGCTGGTTATTCTTTCCGTTTTTTAAGTCTTCTTCAATTTGAAGATGAATAAAATTTGCTTTTTTCGGTTGTTCTTTTATCTCAGAATTATCCGTCATTTTTTTACACTACTTTAAATGTTAAGGCAAAAGTAAAAAATGATCTGTGAGTTTAATTAATCGCCGATGAATAATTACAGATGGTTACTAATTTTTAATTTCGCAAAAAAAAATGGGTTTGATAGAGATAGAAGGGATGCAATTTTATGCCTACCACGGGCATTTTGAAGCGGAACGGGTTGTTGGGAATAAATTTCAGGTTGACTTACGTTTTAAAACTGATTCTTCAGTAGCAGCTATTTCGGATGATTTAAACGATACGGTAAATTACCAGGAAGTTTACAACCTGGTAAAAAGTGAAATGATGGTAAAATCGCATCTGTTGGAGCATGTTGCCCGACGAATACTCGATTCGTTGTTTCAAAAATTCCCGGAAATAAAGAAAGCACGGGTAAAAATTTCAAAACTAAACCCGCCTATGAATGGTGAAATTGAAAAAGTGAGCGTAACTCTTTCAAAAAAACAAAATAAAGCTGCCAAAATCAGCCATTCATCCACAAGCTGATTTTTATCAAATTTTTCAAACTTTTAATTCGTATATTCGAAACGAATTTTAAATGCAATTAAAAAATGTTTTTTAATATCAACAAACTGAAAGAGGGAGCAGGCAGGAACGGTTTCACGGGGTTAAAAAACACGGAGCTAACCGAAGGAAAAAATCCAAAAACCAATCTTGAATCGTGTTCGCACAACTGGCGGCAAAAAAAGGCCAGCTGCCACACCAACCGGAACTGGGAAAAACTAAGGGAATAAAATCTTTATATTCCTGTTGCGGAAACTGCAATTTTTTATAGATTTGCACTCCGAAACAAAACATGGTTCCTTGGCCGAGTGGCTAGGCAGCGGTCTGCAAAACCGTGTACGGCGGTTCGACTCCGCCAGGAACCTCAAGGGGCGACAGACCTTCAGTATTTACTGGGGGTCTTTTTTTTCAGTGTATTTTTTAGGCAAAAACATTATTTTCATTCGCCCAAAAACAAACTTTCGCCATATTTGTATTCTAAAATCAATTTGCCAGGTGAAAATTTTACGTGTCATTTTTTTGTCCCCGCTTGCATTGCTCAGATTACTGTTTGTTGTTTTTATGTCGGGTTATGTTGTGGCAGTTGGCTGGTGTTGGCTCAATATTTGGGGATTTAGCCAGCGCCTGCAAAAATGGGTGATGCGTACCTGGGG
>JAFGDX010000027.1 GCA_016931875.1 Prolixibacteraceae bacterium | reverse complement strand
TTTGTAATGTTTCCTGTAACGGTCACTGTAAATTCTTCAAAATTAAAACCCTCGGGCAAATCGGTTTTGTTGTTCCCCAAAAAGGCATACCCGTTTAAACTAATACCGGCTTTTATTCCACCACCAAAATAACAGGCAGCTTTCACATCGGGGTCTTCGTCGTCTTTCATTCCTACCAGAAATCCTGCAGAGCCGGGTGTACTGCCTTTATCCTCCAGCATTATTTTGGCCGACAACCTGAAATCGCCCAATTCTTTTGAAATTACATGAGTGAGTAGATTTACCCTCGAATTTTGTATTTCTCCAACACAATACAATTTTCCGTTTTCCACCTTCCAGTCTTCCAGTGGAACCGACCAGAAGTCTTTCCCAATCCAGATTCTGTCGTTTACATGGTCAAAATTGGTTTTAAATTCGATTTTCTGCGTACATGAGCTTGTTAAAAAAACCAGGGCTGCAAAAAGTTTTACTGAAAATTTCATTTTTAATTGGTTTAGTTTATTCTATTTATGAATTCATTTGATTTTCGTCTTCTTATTCTGACGATAATTTATGTTAAAACACATATTTCATCCAACGTAAATCAGGCAATTCAGAACTGCATCTGTCAAATTTAATGGAATACACGCAGATTGTTTTTATTATTTTTCATAAATTGTAGCTGTACCCGTTAAAATAATTCGATGAGCCGCTTAAAGAATACGTTTATTTTACTGTTATTTCTTGTTTCCGGAAATGTATTTGCACAGGAAAATCTTATAAAAATAGGGTTTTCAGATGCCTTTCTTGGAAATTACAATTTTAATTTTGAACGTGTGTTAAATGATAAAAATTCTGTTCAGCTAAAAGTAGGATATTGGGCGCCAACCAGTTCGGTGTTTATTAGCGAAGCAACAATAACCCCTGACCCGTTTGAACTGCAGGAAGCAAGCGGCGGGCTTAGCACCTCGCTCGAATACCGGTTTTATGTCACTTCGCAAAGCGCACCCTATGGTTTTTATGTGGCTCCGTATTTTCGTTTTTTTAACCAGACAGCCGTTTTCACTGATGAAATAGATGGCCATTATTTTGATGTGGACGGCCAGTTGAACAGTTTTGGTGTTGGCGGGCAAATTGGTTACCAGTTTATTTTTAATGAAACCATTACGGTTGATCTCTATTTTTTTGGTGCAGGTATCGACAGGCACGGGGCAAAATTCAAATACACGTTGCAAGAGCCGCAACCGGGGTTTGATTACAACAGCATAACCGACGATGTGAGCGAAGTTTTTGAGGATATCAATTACTTCGAAAAAAGGTTAAAACACGAAGTAAACGATGATAATCTCACATCAAAATTACCATTTCTTTTCCCCGGGTTCAGGTTGGGGGTGAATGTGGGAATTGCCTTTTAAAGTGAATTTCGCTGCACAAAAGCAAAGGGGCTTTTTGTTCGTTTAAAATTTTTATTCACAATCATTTCTGCAGCAATCCGCCCAATTTCATCATGGTTGGTTGAAATGGTGGTTATTCCATCTTCCAGGATTTCTTTTACCGGATTGTCGTTGTAAGCAACCACGCCAACATCGGCCCCAAGTTTCCACAGGTTGTTCTTGCAAATTTTTATCAACCGGTATAAATCCTCATCAGAAACCAGCACAAATGCTTCGCCTTTTTTTACATCTGCGTCAGAAAATTGTTCGATAATGGAAAAGGGCAAATCGTTTATCTGGCAAAATATCTGGAAGCCACGAACAATATAACGTGAATAATACTGGTTTTCAGGAAAAACAAGGCTGACTTTTTTGTATTTGCGGATTAACTCAATACCACTGTTGAGCGCTGTTTGAATATCTTTTTCATATTCCTGGTAAACTACCGGATATTCTTTTAATGCATCCAGGTTACGGTCAATCAGCAACACTTTTTCTTTGGGTATTTTTTTTATGATTTCCGCTGCCTTTTGATTTTCGGTTTTGAAATGGGGGAGGATTACAAAATAATCGTAGCCCGTGGTGTGGTTGGTAATTATTTCCTCAAACTGCAACAAATCATGGTTGTAAATAAAAACATCAACACTGGCTTTGTTTCCCAGCGTTTCAACCAATGAATAATAGATGCTGCGTTTATAATTACTCAGTTTATTCAAAACAAGGGCAACCTTTGCTTTTTTGAATACATTGGTTTGGTTGACATAGTATCCTTTCCCGCGAACCGACGATAAAACTCCTTTCTTTTTCATAAAAACATAGGCCTTTTCAACCGTGTCGCGCGAAAGCAGTAAATTTTCACTGGTTTCGTTAATTGAAGGGATGCGTTGTCCTTTTTTGAAAATACCAGATTCGATATCCGAAAGAATAATATTGACCACTTGCCGGTATTTTGGAATTTCAGAATCGTGATCTATTTGTAAATATTTGCTCATCTTTTTATTATTCTGAACAAAATTAGTAAAGTGCCGGTGTGTAAACCAGAAATCCTGAATTATTTCCGGTCCCTTAAAAATTTCTGAACTTTTACAACATTATTACGTTAAAAAGACAGTATCAAAAAAAACGTAAATCATGAAAAAACTGTTCCCTGCATTATTCATTTTATTTTTGATGTTTTCCTGCGGACAAGAACAAAAATCGGTTCAGGTTGGCGACCCTGACAACGGGGGATTAACACTTCCCGAAGGTTTTTCGGCATTGGTGGTAGCCGATGAAATTGGGCGCGGACGCCACATTACCGTTAACAACAACGGCGATATCTATGTCTCACTCGCGCAGCACTCTGAAAATAAAGGAATTGTTTGTTTGAGGGATAGCTCGGGAGATGGGAAGGCAGATATTATTCAATACACCGGTCAGCACACAGGCACTGGAATTAAGCTGCACAAGGGCTATTTGTATTTTGGTGCTGATACTGCCGTTGTTCGTTACCCACTGACAAATGGTGAACTGGTTCCGGGAGACAACTGGCAAATGATTGCACGCGGTTTTCCGAACGAACGCCAGCACGAAGCCAAACCCATGGCTTTTGACGGGAAAGGAAATATGTATGTAAATGTGGGAGCACCGTCGAATGCCTGTATGGAACAAATGAGAACCAAGGGTTCGCCCGGAATGGACCCCTGTCCGCTGCTTGAATATTCAGGCGGAACCTGGAAATTCAAAGACGACGTTTTGAATCAGGACCAAATGGTTGATGGCGTGCGTTATGTTACCGGTATTAGAAATGGAATGGCAAATTTCTGGAACACCGCAGTGGATGAACTTTACGTTGTTCAGCATGGAAGAGACCAGCTCGACCAGTTTTTTCCCGAATTATACGATTCAAAAGACAATGCAGAACTCCCTGCCGAAGAATTTTTTCTGGCTACCGAAGGTTCGGATTTTGGCTGGCCTTATTGTTATTACGATCACTTGAAAGAGAAAAAAGTATTGGGGCCGGAATATGGCGGCGATGGGGAAACTCAGGAAAGATGTGAAACCAAATCAGACCCGATAATGGCATTTCCGGGGCATTTGGCTCCCAACGATTTGCTGTTTTACACCGGCAATATGTTTCCTGAAAAATACAAAAACGGGGCGTTTATTGCCTTCCACGGTTCATGGAACCGGGCTCCCGAGCCGCAAAAAGGTTATTTTGTGGCCTTTGTTCCTTTTGATGGGGCATTACCTTCAGGCGACTGGGAAATTTTTGCCGATGGTTTTGCCGGAACAACTGAAATTACAAGTACACGCGACGCAGAATACCGCCCTTGCGGATTATCGCAGGGACCCGACGGAGCTTTGTATGTTGTTGACAGCAACAAAGGTAAGGTGTGGAAGATTATGTATTCAAAATAGGTAACACAAGCTTATAATAATTATTAAATTTTTTTTCAATTTACCCATGAAAAATAAGTTAGCGCTTATCATCTTATCGGTTATTCTTCTTGCATCATGCGGAGGAAATAAACAAAAAAACGAAAAATCAGTTCTTTCCCAGCCTGCTTCTTCGGCAGTGGAAAAATCATCCACGCAAACAGAACATCCCGGGAAAAAGGTTTACAATTCCGTATGCCTGGTTTGTCATATGGCCGATGGTTCCGGCGTACCGGGGATGCACCCGCCCATTATTGAATCAGATTTTGTAAATGGCGATCCGAAACAACTGATAAAAATTATTCTGGAAGGAATGTCAGGCGAAGTGGAAGTAAAGGGAGAAATTTACAACAGTATAATGCCTGCGCAGGCACATCTTTCCAACCAGCAAATTGCAGATGTTTTAACCTATATCAGAAGCAATTTCGGGAACAATGCACCGGCAGTTTCTCCTGAAGATGTTCAGCAACTCAGGAAATAGGAAAATTTAGTTTTCAATAATTTTTACCGTGGTTCGCCGGTTTTGGCGGCGCCCTTCTTCGGTTTCGTTGTCAGCCACAGGTTGGTACTGCCCAAATCCTTTATAACGAAGGCGTTGGCGGTCAATTCCATTTTCAACCAGGTAATTCGTTACCGATTTTGCACGCAATTCCGAAAGTTCCTGATTTTTTTCTTCGCTTCCGGTGTTATCAGTGTGGCCCTGAATTTCTACCGAAAGGGTAGGATTGTTGTTCAAGAAGTCAGCTAACCTGATTAATTCCGGTTCTGAGGGAGGCAGAATCGAAAAAGAATCGGTTTCAAAATAAATATTGTACAGGTTCATTTCAGCGCCAGTTTCAACAGGTTGAAGCCGGATGGTGAAAATATAGGGTTCGCGAAGTGTTTTGGCATCCGCCAGACGAAAAGATTGGGAGTAAAACAAATAGTTTTCTTTTGAAACATGAAATGCATAATCGGCGCCCAGCGGCAAACAAACCAGCAATTCGCCAGCATTATCTGTTGTTTCGGTTCGTAATGTTCCAGGACGAGAGATATCTGCGAGATTTATTTTTGCCTCCAGTGCCTGCCCCGATTTTGCATCAATTACATTCGCTTTTACATAGGTAACCGGTGTGGGTCTTAAACTTTCGTCAAGTTCAAAACGATAGATGTCGAGTCCCGTATTTTCGCGGGCCGAGGCAAAATAAGCAATCCTTCCATCGGCGCTGATATTCAGGCCCTGCTCATCTTTTTGGGTATTTACAGGATATCCGATATTTGCAGGGGCTGAAAAAACGGAGTCACTCAGCAATTCGGAGGTAAACAAATCAAACCCGCCCATGCCGGTATGATGGTCGGAAACAAAATAGAAATTTTGATTGTTGGGGTGAATAAACGGCGAAATTTCATTTCCTGGTGTGTTAATACTGTCACCCAGATTTTGGAGATCGCCCCAAATAATACCTCCCCGGTCGTTCAAACCTTTGAATTCAATTCGCCATATATCTTTGGCGCCTTTTCCTCCTGCGCGGTTGCTCGAAAAATACAGGAAGCGGTTATCCGATGAAAAAGCGGGCTGGGCTTCCCACGAATTTGAATTTATAGCATCTCCGGCGTTTTGTGCTTTGCTCCATTTGTTATTCTGAAACCGCGAATAATAAATATCACAGCTTCCTTTTCCGTCTCTTCGGTTGCAGGCGGTGAAAAAAAGTAATCGTTGGTCTGCCGAAAGAATTTGTGCGCCTTCATTCTGCAAAGTATTGATTTCAAAAATGGGTTTTGCCCAGTCCCATTCTGCTGAATCGATTTCGGAAAAATAAAAATCTTCCTGCGGCATTTGTCCTGTTTGTTGAATCAGGCGTGTAAAAACCAGTTTTTTCTGGTCAAGCGAAATAACAGGCCAATACTCGTCGGCTTCCGAATTTACTTTGTTGCTCAATTTTTCAGGATTAAAATCAACCGGGTTATTTTTTGCTTTGATGGCAAACCGGCAGTTTTGTGTTTTTCGCTGAATTTCAGCTTTTTGTTTATCTGAAAGGTTTTTAGCATTGTTTATGTATTTTTTATATTGCCCGAGCGCGTTTTCATAGTCGGCCAGAGAAAAATAGGCTTCTGCCAAATGGTAATCTATAAGCGGTTTTTGCGAAATTTTTTGTGCCTTCAGTAAATTTTCAATCTCTAAACCTGTTGATTGGGTTTCCTTGTAAATGTCTGACAACAAAAGGTAAGCATCTAAAAAATCAGGATTTTTTTCAACCATCCTGTTCAGTTCTTTTATTGCTTCAGGAAAATTACGCGACTCATATTGTTGCAGCGCCTTGTCGAACTGTTTCTGAAGTTTCTGAGTTGATTGAGCTGCGGATATATAAGGAGATCCAACTAAAACAATCATAAAAATAAAAAACAGAAGTTTCGTTCGTACCAAAAAGTGAATCATTTTTATTAACTTGTTATCGGATAAACGATTAAATGATTGTTCTGTTTTGCCGAAAAAAATTGTTTTATGCGTAAACCTGAAACTCAATTTTAACGTTATGATGATTAAACGATTTGTTTTCAATTCAAAAGAAATGTAAAAAAAATTTTGAACAGAATGGGCAGATTACCAAAAAATATTTATTTTTCGGCTGTATGTAATTAAATTTTTAAAGCACTTTATTTTTATTTTTAGCAACTTTCAAAAATGAAGAAAAAGAATCTTAAAAGAAGCAACCACCGCTTCGAAGATGAGACCAATTTTAATTCAATCAAAAAAGCTGTTGGCTCCAAAGACAAAAGCTCAAAAAAAAGATTATCTATTTACGAAGATTTTGAAGAAGACGAAGAAGATTTCTTACACTATGAAAAATTCAGAAAAAAACGTAAATAGAAAATTTACTCGTGTATGTAATTTTTTAGCACGATTAAAATGAGATAGTATTTCACATATTGTTTTTGCCCCAGATGAAATGC
>JAFGDX010000280.1 GCA_016931875.1 Prolixibacteraceae bacterium | reverse complement strand
TGGATTGCCATGAAGAAATTGAAAATCAATCCATACCTTAATATCCATAATTCCCTCAGCCTGCGGATTCTTATACTCTTTTTCAAGGTAAAGTAAGGTAGAATCTGTGTTTTCAAGCATGGCATAGAATTTTGCAATCCATTTATAATCGACAGATGATTGTTTTTTTAGCCTGTTTATCTCATATTCGAGGATTCCGGGAATTCCTGCTTTTTTATAATTTTTTTCAACCTGATTTTTATAATCCAAATCATGAGGAACATATTCCAGATAATTCAAATAAGCCACCAATACGTTATCGTTTTGTTTAAGATGAATAAAGTTTTGAAAAGTTAAACGGTAAACCCAGTCCAATCTTACATCAAATTCACGCATCTTTTCCAATGATTTTAACGATTCCTCAAATTTCCCTTCATCATAATACAGGAATGAACTCACCCAATATTTCATGTTGGCATTCGGATCAAGTTCAATAGCTTTCTCTATACTTTTTCGAGCTTCGTTATGGTTACAAACGATATGAAGATATTCTGCATAGAACATATAAGTCTCTGCATTATTTGAATTCAACTCAATGGCTTTGAGAAATTCTTTTTCAACTACAGGCCAGTTCAATTTATAGTACATTTCAGCCGCTGCAATTGCAAAATGGGGCTCATCCAGGTTCTCATCAATACTTAGCGCTTTATTTGCATATTCAATGGTCTTGGCATAAGCTTCATTATTAGGAAATGAAGAGTGAAATGGCAATACCATATAAACGTTGGCTAAGCCGGAGTATGCTAATGCGTATGATGAATCCAGTTTCATTGCCTTATTAAAATACTGAATGCTCAGATTCAGATTTTCTTCTCCTCTTTTTTGCCAGAAAAATCGTCCTTTCTGGTGTAGTTGAAAAGCCTCTGGATTATTCGTATAAATTTTTTCGAGCTGTTCTGTTTCGTTTACGGTGAGCGCTGTTTCCATTTCTCTGGCTATCTGAAGCGATACAAGTGAAATAAAATCAAAAATCCCGGATAAATCATTATCATATTGTTTAGACCAAATGTGTTTGTCATTCTTTGCGTCAATAAGTTGAATGTAAATCCTGACTTTTTCTCCTTCTTTAAAAATAGTTCCTTCCCCGAGGTAAGATACCCTGAGCTCATTTGCAATCTCAGGTGTTAATTTTTCAGTGTTACGATAGAATTCGCTGGAATTTCTTGACTTTACAATTAATGTTGGTAATTGAGACAGACGATTTAAAATATCTTCTACAATTCCATCAGCTAATATTTGAACTTCCGGGTCATTTCCTACATAATTGAGGGGCAGAATAGCAATTGATCTCTCAAGCGTTCCCCTGTTATTTCGGTTTTGAAAAATGAAATAAGTAGCTACTGCTATTGATATTATTATAAACGCGGACACCATCCATTTTAAAGATATCCCCGTTTTATTCACTTCCGGATTATTTGAAACAGGGTTCTTATTATTCTCTTCAGTTTGCAAAAACTCAGGAGCATATTTGATATATTCTCCGGGAGGATACCCAAAATAATCGTGAAAACTTTTTATGAAATAGGTTGGGCTTCCAAACCCCACCTTAAAGGCTATTTCAGAAACGGTAAGATTTCCCTCCTGCAACAATTCTTTTGCTTTTTCAAGCCTTATTTCCCGGATAAACTGGCTGACTGATTTGTTACAAATGGGCTTTAACCTGCGGTGAATATGAGAACGGCTTAAACCCATTTCACTGGCCAATTCTGAAACACCAAACTGCTCGGTTTGCAAGTTGGCTTCCACTGCTTTGGTAAGCCGTTTAACAAACTCATGTTCCGAATTGGAAATTCCGTTCATCCGGGATAATTTAATGTAATCACATTAACTGATTTGATTGTTAAAAAGTTACGGAATTTTGTTTGAAATGGCAATCTCTATAGACTTCAGTTCTCTGGCTTTTCCCGGCGGAAATCCATAAAACGCGTGAAAACATTTGGTGAAATAAGTAGCGCTGAGAACGAAAGCCTCCTTCACTTTCCGGTGAAGGCTGAAACGGCTTATCCCCATTTCGCTGGACAGTTCCGAATCACCAAAGCGTTGGTCGGCAAACCTGACCTTTGCGATGGCATTGAGCCGCTTTGAGAATTCCTCTTCGGATAAAAGAGAACGAGCCATTGTATCCCATTTTATTGAATCATTCCACGTTTTTGTGAAGAATGGTAATTTCTGTTTTTAAGATTTATAACTAATCTTTTACCACAGATTCCAGGCAGTGATTAATTCACAAATTTGAACCTGGTTGTTTTTATTAATGTATTTTTCCGAGAACTTGCCGTCAGTCATCACATCTTCGTTCATAAATACCGCCACGGGTTTGGCTACAAAAACAGTATGGTCGCCAGTCGTAATCTGGTCGATAATTTTACATTCAATATTCAAAAAACACTCTTCAATCATTGGAGCGTTAATCTTGTTCGATTGCATTGGTGTTAACCCGGTTTCGGCAAACTTGTCCACTTCATTGCTGTGTGTGGTTCCTACCTTAAGTAAGGCTTCGGTAAGTTCCGGAGTTGGCAGGTTTAACCCAAATTCTTTGGTTTCGTTAATCAGCGCGTGGCAGGCACGGTAAGCCTCTTCGCCTTTTTCACCATTTCCTACTGATGCCGTTATTAAAAGCGGTTCATGAGACGCAGGTGTCACCCAGCAAGCAGTAATTATGCCATTGATGGTTTTTTCGGCGTTGCAGCAGGTAAGCATTACAACCTGCCCGTTGCTTAATAACCAGGAGAGTTTCATTACATCCGGTCCGGTTAAATCGAATTCTGTTTTTTTCATGTTTTTTAGGATTAATAATAAGTGTACTCCCTCAATGCAACGATGAATGGCTTTTCGTTAACAAATGACACCGCTTTCGTCCAGTTGCCGGCATCGTCGTATTCATATTCATACCGGTTCGTTTCTGATATTCCGGTGATTTTGCTGTAAACTTCCTGCGTTTCCCATGAACCTTTTTCGTTGAAAGTGAAATTCATTCCCATTCTTACAGTATCGTTTCTTGAAACCGTATATCCGGTCAGTTGGCCGGAAGAATTATACATCCATTCATATTTACTGGTTGGCTCCCCTTTAAAATTATAAAATTGGAAGGTTTTGTAATTCCGGTTTTCATTCAATTCCATAACACCACTGCTTCTTAATGTATCAGTTTGCGGGTTAATAATTTTCCACCGGTAACTGGTATCATTTATTTTCGTGATTTCCTGTTTACCTGCAATTGAATCTTTTACAAAAAAAATTGCATTCACCGGGTAGCTTGCTTCATTTTTTATAATCCACGATTCATACGGGTCATCATTTTCATTCAAATGAATTACTTTTTCAGCAAGGCCCGACTCATCGAATTGAACCATAAAATCAGGAGTCCAGCTTAACGTGTCGCGGGCAGTAGTGTTGAGCCGCTGGCCGGCTTCAATTTTTCCGTCTTTTTCTAAAGGCCAGAAATTTGTTTCTTTCATTTCCTTCACCTTTTTATGAACAATTTCAGGCATAAGTTCATACGGAGTAAATAAACCAATTACAGTTGTTTCATTTGGATTGCTACCTGTTTTTTTGTCAGAACATTGCATAAACAGGGCTGCAATGAACAGCAATGCAATTAATTTTTTCATGATTATTAAGTTTTTTGGATTTAAAACAAAGAAAAGAGGGTGTCACCTCTCATAAATATTTTATTTTTTTGCAATTGTCACCTGAACACCATTAGGGATAGTTTCCTGAGTGTATTCATATCCAACATGGTCTGAAATTTTTTCAAACACAATTTTCATAAAAGTGAGGTAATCATCATAACTAACATTAAATACCGGATTGTTTTTTAAGTCGGGTAAAAGATTACTAAATTGCAATACGGCATGTTGTTCATCCTGTTCAAGAATTTTGTTGTTCTCTGTTTTAACAATTGTGCCCCAGTTGTTTCGGACACCATTTACAAATACTGCCAGATTAATTTCACTGGGCCAGCTGGTTTTAAACTGATCGCCGGTGAAGGCAGCAAACTCTTCGACCGTCTTACCCATAGATTTTGCATGATTTATGCCGCTAATCACAAAAATATCAGGCTGATGAAAAGTCCCGGTCCAAACCGTATTACGGTAGATGATTTTCCATTGTCCATTAACTTTTTCAAGCATATTGGTAACAATAGCTTCTTCATTTGGTGATTTATTGGAGAATACAATCCAGGCGTTATTTTCATACACTTTTACAGCCAATGGAGTTTTTACTTCCTGGTTTTGACCCTGGTTTCCGGTAAACCAGTTTTTGGCTTCCGTGGCAATTGCATTCCAGCCAATCCCACATTCATAATTATTTTTGTTTACGCTTAAATTTACATTGTTTGAATCATTAAGGTATAACTTACTCCAGCGTTCAAAATCGTTGGCATAATAAGCTGCAGTTTCTTCTTGTATTAGCGCAATTATCGCTTCTTTTTCCATCTCATTTTTTGCCTGCATTGCTTTTTCATAACTCCAGACTTCATCCATTTCATGGGCTTTCATGAAACTCTGGTACGCATTTGTGTAATCTTTCACGGCCATAAAATAGTCACCTTTCGAATCGTACGGGTTGGGATGGTTGGGCACCAGTTCAATGTATTTGTCGAATGCTTTTTCGGCGGCTTCAAAATCATTCATCCGCAGGTAAGTATAGCCAAGCATGTTATAAACTGGCGCAGGATTGTCTGTTATTTCCAAAAGTTTGTTGTAGGTCGCAACAGTTCCCTCTAAATCCTTTGCAAATCCCTGAAAAGAGGCCAGCATAAAATAAGCCACTTCATCGGTGGGGTAAATTTCCACCAGGTTTTCACCCACGTCGGTCACATCCGCTTTCGGATTTTCATTCATCCGTCGGAGAGCGGTTTTTAGTAACATCTCACCTTTGCTTAATGCGGCTTTGCTGTTTAAAGCCTTTTCTGTATGTGCTTTAAAAACATCCAGGTTCCCAAAATACAAGTTGTTGAAAGCAAGCATAAAGTGCCCCATAAAAAATTCGGGGTCTTCTTTTAAGGCATCTTCCAGCAACTGATGCGCTTTTGCAATTTCAGCATTTTCCATAACCGACCAGGCCTGGTGGTAAAGTTTCACTGCTTTTTCAGAGGAGGAAGTAACAGGGATTTTTTCATTTTGTGCAATTGAAATGAAACACGTAGTCAACAGCACAAAAATGACCAAAAAGGTTTTTTTGATTTTTTTCATTGCCTGAACTTTTTAGCTGATTATTAATAACAGAAGTTACGCTAAAAATTAATACAATACATAGCACCTATGTTGCAAAAAGATTAACCTATGTTGCAAAAGCTTGCACTTATGTTTCAGGAAGGAGTTGGGCTGATGAACGGATTGAAAATACGTTTGAAAAATTATCAATTGTCAATTGATTTTTGAATTACCAGCTTGTCTTTGAATTTTCACCTGCTGAATACAAAATCAGCAGGAGAAAAGCGCTAAAGTTGAGCAGGTGACTTTTCGTCACCTGCTCAATTATAGTTGCAACGATAAACAAAAACCCCTCCATTCAAATTAAACCTATAACCGGTGCAACCAAAGAATGGAGGGGAAAATCTTTAACACAAAGCGGAACCAGTGGATTAAATCAAAAGAATTTCGGGTACCGGAAGAACGGTTTTTTCAGCCTGTTTAATTCATCGTTAGTTTTTAATAGGTAAAGCGTTACTTATCCTGATTTTGGTTAAATTGGTGACTATTTTACGGATGTTGGTACCCATTGCTGGCATTGCAATCCTCATAACCTGCTGCAATCTTGAAAACACGCTGAGTTATAAGCTCTTTTATGTGGTAATGATTAATATATAAGTTTTAATCCTGCATCCTCGCGTCTATCCAGTCCAAAACCTCGTTGTACAAATTTTCATTCACATCAAGCATAAAAGTGTGCAAAATAGTATCAAAAGAAATGTTGATTTTTTCATTGTTACTAATTTTGAACTTAAATGTTTGATACAATCCACTAAAAATTTCCGTTATTACAAATCCAATAATTTCAATGGTATTCAATAAGTAATCTTTCCTTCTCCTTTTAGGTCCCAGGTCATGGCAATAAAATCAATATCGCCCCACATGATTATGTACCCGGTTGCATTTTCAAACCTGCCAGTGCAAAGTTCGGGTTGAATTTCATATAAGTAGTGGATTACTCCATTTTCCATCCATGGCTCCTTAGTCACCATTGTGCAGATTTTGTCACCATTTGCTGCTGTAATTTCTCCT
>JAFGDX010000279.1 GCA_016931875.1 Prolixibacteraceae bacterium | reverse complement strand
TGATTACAGAAAATTTACCCGCCGGAGTAGATTACAATCGGCTGCACCAACTCATTGATACCTGCTTTGATGCTCCCGGAAGCCCGCCATTCAAAAAAACATTGGGGATTGTTGTTGTGTATGACAATCATCTTATCGCAGAAAAATATCTGAACGGATACAACCATCAAACAATGTTTCACGGCTGGTCGATGACAAAATCAATTACCGGCGCGTGGGCCGGAATTTTAGCCGATGAGAATAAACTGGTTTTGGATGCGCAGGCCGGATTTCAGGAATGGGAAAACGATGAACGCAGGAATATTACGGTTAAAAACATTATTCAAATGTCGTCAGGACTCCATTGGTATGAAAACTATTTCACCATTTCCGATGCCACCCAAATGCTGATGCAAAATGATGATATGCTGGCTTCGGTTTTGGATAATGAATTGGAATACACTCCGGGAAGCTACTGGAATTATTCATCGGGCGACGCCAATCTACTTTCAGGTATTATCAGAAAAAGAATCGGGAACGACACAGAATACCATAATTCCGTTTATACAAAATTGTTGTATCCCGCCGGAATGTTGCATACAAAACTCGAAACTGATGCCAATGGTTTATTTGTGGCTTCTTCATACAGTTATGGCTCTGCACGCGACTGGGCAAGGTTTGGTTTGTTGTTTTTAAACAATGGCATTTTTGCAGGAGACACGATTCTTTCTTCTGAATGGGTACATTTTATGAAAACACCGGCGCTTTCATCCAACGAAAATTACGCAGGAACTTTCTGGCTGAAAGAATCAAACCCGGAACAGGCGCTTACCGATGTGCCTGCCGATCTGTTTTTTGCCGACGGATTTCTGGGACAGCGAATTTACATGATTCCCTCAAAAAAGCTGGTCGTTGTAAGGATGGGATTTGGATTGTCAAATTTTAATTTGAATGATTTTTTGCGCGAAATAATTAAAACTTTGCCCGGGAATTAATAAAATCTGACCCCGCAACCAAAAGATAATATCGCAAATTAAAAAAGGGGAAAGATCATAATTCATATTTTACTACCTGAAACATAAAAATATGGGAAATAACATACCCGTAAACCTTTTAGGCGGATTTAACTTTTGCTTCTGAACAAAAATAAAGGGCAACTAAAAGTTGCCCTGATAAGTGGACGTTTAAAAAAGTGCGTTGGTAAATGGGTGATGCAAAACTATAAATAATAAAACCGCTTAACAATAAAAATTAGAATATATTAGAATATATTAGAAAAATCAGCAAAAGCTCCTAAAGTTGTCAGTAATTGTAACCTCAGAGATAAGAAACCAAATATTCACACACCCCTTTATCATCAGGCATTACGAAGCTCTTTAAGAAAAAGGGAGCAAGTATCATTCAATTTCATTTTCTGATTAGAGAATTTAGAATCTAAATTAGAAAATTCTAAAATAGAATTTTAATTCCGTGCCCTGATTCATCCAAAACCCCCTTTATCGCTGTGATACCTCACCCATTTGTGCTTTATGGAAGGAAAAAATCTTGGAATTTTTATAATTCATTTTGTTTTTATTAGAAAAAGTACAATTATCAATATGAGAATAATTTATCATATTGATTGGAATATTAACTTTAGTGATATTTGTAAGTTTCTGAAAAAGGGAATCTTAGAGTCTCACGCAGTAATTAGCACGGCTTTTGCAATTTCGGCATGGAACAAAATTAAAGAATTCTAATATGATGAGAAAACTTAAGATTTTTATTGCAGGATTAGTAGTCAGTAGTCTGGCATTTGTAAGTTGCACCAACGAAGAAAATATTTCAATTGAGGAGGGAAAAGGAAGAATTAATGTTCTCCTAACCGACGCACCCTATCCAATTGAATTAATCAGCAGCACTTATGTGACCATTGATAAGGTTGAGATCCGTAAAAAAACGGAAGCCGGAATGGAGGAAGAAAAAGACAGTTTTATTGTACTGAGTGAAGAAAATATGGTTATTGATTTGCTTGAACTGACCAATGGAATTACCGAAGAAATTGCAGCGGCAGAGCTTGAGGCCGGTTATTATGACATGATCCGGCTTCACGTTGTTGATGCAACGGTGGTATTAAACAACGGTTCTGAATTTGATTTAAAAGTACCCAGCGGATCGTCCAGTGGCCTAAAAGTTAAAATTCAGCCCGAAATTCATCTTGAAGAAGGACAAACATCGGATGTACTGCTCGATTTTGATGTAAGCCGGTCGTTTGTGGTTAAGGGCCCGCTCGATAATATTAACGGGTTCAATTTTAAACCTGTGGTTCGGGGAGTATACATGGGTGCCGCCGGACGCATTGAAGGAAATGTGACCGACACACTTGCAACTCCGCTGGAAGATGCAATGATAAAAGCCTGGATGCCCGGTGAAACAGAAGGAGACAGCATTGATTATATTTCTTCATTTACCGATGAGTTGGGCGATTATAAAATCATTGGGCTTAAAGAAGGAACATATACCGTAGTTTGCGAAATGGAAGGTTACGAAAATGATACGTTAAAAGATGTAATTGTAACTGCCGGTGAATCAGTTTCGGCAGATTTTGAACTGAAATAATTTTTGGGGTTCTAGAGATTGAACGAAGTAGTTCTTACGTTTTGTTGAGGCCCTGGTTCAGTATATGCTCATTATTTACTGACACCGGGGTCTCTCTTTTTTCCCAATTCCGTAAAATAATTTTTCCCCAATCCACTAAAACTCCCGGACATTTTATTTATTTAACTTAAAGTGTAGATTGTACACTTCAGCTCATTTCATTATCTTCGCTCCAAAGCGTGAGAAAATGAAATCAATACAACTATCAATTCTACTACTGTTTGGAACTATTTTTATACCCGGCAATGTTTTTGCAAACGAGCCCGACTCCGCCTATGTTTTTGCTTACACAACCGGCAAACAAAATAACACTGCAGGACTGCACTTCGCATGGAGTATTGACACAAAAAACTGGCATGGGATTGGTCCCGAATTCAGGTTTTTAGCCAGCGATTTCGGACGCTGGGGAAGCCAGAAAAAACTCATCAATCCGGTATTGTTTCAGGATGCCAATGGGTTGTATCATTGTTTATGGACCTTAAACGATGAAGTAGGACAGTTTGCACATGCTGCCTCGGCCAATCTGGTGAACTGGAAACGACAGTCGTACCCCGAAATGATGAAAAACGGAAATATCGTGGATTTGGAAGTCTCGTTCAACCACCAAAGCAACCACTATATAATTACATGGAAAAGCACAATCAATGGATCCGAAGCTCTGTTCAAAACCACAACAACCGATTTTAAGAACTACACAAAAGCCGTTAAAATACCTGAAAACGAAAGAACAGAGAGCAGGGCAAACATAAAAATTGGCGGTGAAATGCAAACGGGCACCATCCACAAAACGTCCTGGAAAATGATTGACGGGCTGATAAAATACCATGAGTGGAGCCGGTTCCACAACATGGAAAGAGCCGACAATACAAGCAAAGACGGCGAAAGATTTAAAAACATCGGGCAGATAAAAGCCGGAATGAAGCTGGTGCCGGAAAAGAGTAAAAAAATAAGTGACAAACTTATCGGTATTTTTTTCGAAGACATTAATTATGCAGCCGATGGTGGTTTGTATGCCGAACTGGTTCAGAACCGCGGTTTTGAATATGCATTAGGCGATCGTTCAGGAGACGATCCTTCCTGGAACAGCTACAAGGCATGGACACTACAAGGCGAAAATGCCACTTTTACCATCGACAGCCTTTTTCCAATTCACAAAAACAACCCCCATTTTGCGGTGCTCGATATTAACAAACCCGGAGCAGCACTTGTAAACGAAGGTTTCGACGGAATTCCAGTAAAAGCAGGAGTAAAATATGATTTTTCAATTTTTGCCAAAATTCCAAACGGGAAAAAAGGAAAATTAACTGTGCGGCTGACAGATGAAAACGGTAATATTATTGCCGAAACAAAAACAAAAACAATAGCAGCCGGGTGGGAAAAGTACTCTGCAGTTCTTCAGGCTGGAAATACAGTTGCTAAAGCAAAATTGGAAATAATTCCTGAAACAACCGGAAAAATTGCGCTCGACATGATTTCACTTTTCCCCCAAAAAACTTTTAAGGGAAGAAAAAACGGGTTACGGGCCGACCTTGCCCAGGCAATTGCAGACATTCACCCAAAATTTGTCCGTTTCCCCGGCGGTTGCGTTGCTCATGGCGACGGGTTGCAAAATATGTACCGCTGGAGCCGCACGGTTGGTCCGCTGGAAGCACGGGTTCCGCAGCGAAATATTTGGGGCTACCACCAATCGGCCGGGCTGGGTTATTTCGAGTATTTTCAGTTTTGTGAAGACATTGGTGCCATACCGGTGCCGGTGCTGCCGGCAGGCGTTCCCTGTCAGAATTCAGGAACCTGTGGTCATGGGCAGCAGGGCGGAATTCCGATGAGCGAAATGGATGAATACGTACAGGAAGTGCTTGATTTAATTGAGTGGGCCAATGGTGATAAAAATACAAAGTGGGGGAAAGTACGTGCCGAAGCCGGACATCCGGAGCCTTTCAACCTGAAATACATTGGAATTGGAAATGAAGATTTGATTACCGACATTTTTGAAGAGCGCTTTACCATGATTTTTAACGCCGTAAAAGAAAAACATCCGGAAATAACCGTAATTGGAACAGTTGGACCGTTTTACACCGGAACCGACTATGAGGAAGGCTGGGAAATTGCCAGCAAACTTCAGATTCCGATGGTTGACGAACATTATTACCAGCCTCCGGGATGGTTTATCCACAACCAGGATTTTTATGACCGGTACGATCGCTCCAAATCAAAAGTGTATTTGGGTGAATATGCCGCACATTTGCCCGGCCGCCCAAACAACATCGAAACAGCTCTTTCTGAAGCGCTGTACATGACAACCCTGGAAAGAAATGGAGATATTGTTGAAATGTCTTCCTATGCGCCGCTGCTGGCAAAAGAAGGACACACACAGTGGAACCCCGATTTGATTTATTTTAACAACACCGAAGTAAAACCAACTGTTGGTTATTATGTGCAAAAACTATTCGGGCAGAATGCCGGGGAAACATACATTCCGGTCGAAATTCAGCTTTCAGAAAAAAACGAAGAGGTACAAAAACGCGTGGCTATGTCGGTGGTTCACGATAAAAAAACCAACGATATAATTCTGAAACTGGTGAATTTATTGCCCGCCGAAGTAAATGCAAACATTGACCTTTCCGGGGCAAATGTTTCCGAAACAAAAGCCGTTTCAACGGTTTTGACAGGAAAGCCTGCAGACAGGGATGCCAAACCCGTTGAAGCCGAAATAGAGGTTTCTGAAAAGTTTAATTACCGGTTACCCGCTTATTCCCTCTCTGTTATCAGAATAAATACAAAGGGTTTTCTATAATTCTCGGTTGCTTCCGAAGAAGTGTTACAACTAATATTCAAACAGTGATTACAATTGGTTTAATTTTTTGATAAAAATAAATGTAAATAATACTTTTTTCCGTTAAATTTGATTTGATGTTTGATATTCAGGTAAAAAAAGGGCTTAAAAACGGGGATCCAGGTGCATACAAAGAAGTTTTCCGTTTTCTGTATCCCCGTTTGAAAGGGTACTGTAAGTTATTTATTACCGACGAACACGAGGTGGAAGATATTATTCAGGAAGGTTTTTTAACGCTTTGGGAGAAACGGGCCGGTATCCAACCCGCCAACTCGGTTGAAAGCCTTTTGTTTGTTATTGTTCGGAACCGTTGTTTGAACCGGATAAAAAAGAAAAAGCTGGAAGAAAGTAATGGCGATCTGGAAAAAAGCCTTCCCAACGAAATCCAGTTTTTATACCAGATTGATTTTACAGGAAATGAAGACAGAAGTCTCGAAGAGTTGATGATTGAATCGTTTCAGCAAGCCGTGGAAGAACTGCCGGAGAAAATGAAATTTATATACAAAAAATGCAAAATTGAGGGAAAAAAACAGAAAGAAGTTGCTGAAGAATTGGGAATTACGGTTAAAGCTATTGAAAAACACATTTCAAAGGCAAAAAACCAAATCAGGGATAAACTTTTGCTTCAGTATCCTTCGCTGGTTTTGCTCATTACCTTCCTTTTTTCTCATTAAAAAGCACGCAAAATACTTTTAAAAGTTGATTTTCAATTTCACAATTTTAAAACATTTGAAGTTTTGATGAAGCCAAAAATACTTATATAAAAACTTGTTTACAATACACACCAGGTACTTACAAAATACAGGCAAAACGATTTTTTTTTTTCAGAATCTGCAAAAAAACAGGTAGGGTTTTTTAAAGTATTTTGTACTCATAATGTAAAAACATATGAAAGAAATAGTAAAAAAATATCTGGAAGGCGAGGCCGGTTTCCATGAACAAGTTCAATTGCTCAAATGGCTTCGTCATCCTAATAACCGCTCTGTTTTTCAACAGTACAAATCGGGCTGGAAGAAAAACCATGCGGATTCCTGGTTTCCTGCAGACGCCGTTAAAAGCTGGAATAGTATCGAGGCAGCGATTGTACAAAAAAGCTTTTCCAAATGGCAAAAGTCAAAAAAAATACATCTGATTTACAAATACGCGGCCATCTTCTTTTTTGTTTTGTCACTTGGCGGAACAATCCGCTACTATACTTCCATAAACCAGCCACCCGTTTTCTACACCAGCGTTATGGCCGAAAACGGACAAATTTCAAAAGTAGAATTGCCGGATGGTTCGCTGGTTTGGCTGAATTCGGGGTCGCAACTTCAATACAATACTGAGTTTGCCACCAAAAACCGTGATATTTTATTAAACGGAGAAGCCTATTTTCATGTTCAGCAAAATGCAAAAACCCCGTTCATCGTGTCCTGCAACAATTTGAAAATAAAAGTCACCGGAACCACATTCAATGTTTCTTCCTATCCCGAAAACAAAACTGTCGATATTGTTCTGGAAAGCGGATCTGTTGAATTGTCGAACAAAAAATCATCATCCTTCAGTTACACAATGAAACCGGGAGAGATGGCACAATTTGAAACTGAAAACCAGAAACTTCAAATTTCGCAGGTAAATACAACCCGGTTTACCTCCTGGAAAGACGGAATTATTAACATCTACAACCAGTCGTTAAGCGAAGTAGTAAAACGCCTGGAGATACGTTACAACCAAAATTTCGATTTTGATGAAGATATCAAAGACTTCCACTACACCTTTACAATTAAAAACGAGCCATTAAGTGAAATTATACAACTGATGGAAAAAATAACACCGGTAAAAGCTGTTCAGGAGAAGGATGTTATCATCTTCTGCCTGGATAAAAATAAATTGAGAGAGGCCGACTGACAAATAAAAACCGGCAGTGCGGCAACACTACCGGTTTCCTATTTATCATCGGCAAATGATAAATAAATTTTAACTTAATCAAAGGTAAAACTATGAAAAAAATCCGAATTAAAGGAAGGGGAGAGCCTTCCGTTTGGAACAAATGTTTTCGGCTTATGAGATTGACATTTATGTTCTTACTACTTGGTTTGATGCAGGTTTCAGCAAGCCTCTACAGCCAAACAACAAAACTAACCCTGGATATGCGCAACAGAAAGGTTGTGGATGTTTTGGAAGAAATTGAACGGCAATCGGAGTTTCGGTTTGCCTACAGTTCAGAGTATATCGATGTAAACCGGAAAATTACGGTTGAGCTGACAGATAAAACCATCGAAGAAATGTTGCAGGTCATCTTCGGCGAAAATAATGTTGAATTCGTAATCAAGGACCGGCACATTTTGCTCTATCCAAAGGAAATGGAAGGAGAAAACCCGGGAACTGCCAGGCAGCAGGACCAGGTATCGGGCAAGGTAACCGATGAAACCGGACAGACACTGCCGGGTGTTACTGTGCTGGTAAAAGGAACGACAAAGGGTACCGTAACCAATGCGGATGGGAACTTTACGCTTACCGGTGTTAACAACGGAGATATTCTGGTCTTTTCATTTGTAGGAATGACAACCCGGGAATTAGTTGTGGAAAACGAACGAAACATCAGCGTTGTGATGCAGGCCGATGTAATTGGAATTGAGGAAGTTGTGGCCATTGGTTATGGGAGCATGAAAAAAGGCGATGTAACCAGTTCCATTTCCTCGGTAAAATCGGACGACTTTATTAAAGGGGCTGTAAAAGATGCTGCCCAGTTGGTTCAGGGAAAAGTAGCCGGCTTAACGGTTTCCATTCCCAGTGGAAATCCAACAGAAGGAGCACAAATCATGTTGCGGGGTATTTCAACCCTCAACGGAAGTTCAACTCCACTGGTGCTGGTTGACGGAATTCCCGGAAGTCTGGGAACCATCGCACCCGAAGACATTGAATCGGTTGATGTGTTGAAAGACGGATCGGCAACAGCAATCTACGGAACCCGCGGAACAAACGGGGTAATCATTATTACAACCAAACAAGGTTCAAACGAAATGGAACCTTCCATCGAGTATTCAGGCTATGTGTCCATGTCGGCCATTAAAAAACAGCTCGATTTTCTGGATGCAGACCAACTGAGGCAAAAATGGGACGAAGGATACACCTTTACCGGAGCTAATTTACAGGATTTTGGCTCGGATACCGACTGGCTGGATAAAGTTACCCGCGATGCAGTGAGCCATGTGCACAATGTTATTTTCCGTGGTGGAAATAAAAATACAAACCTCACAGCCTCTCTGAATTATACAAACAACCAGGGAATTTTTATTCGTTCCGACAACCAGAAATATACCGGAAGAATTGATGTTAACCACAACATGTTCGACGGGAAATTGAAAGCCAATGTCGGAATTATTGCCAGTGAACAAAAATTCTGGACCGGTGGAGACGGCTACAGTTTTAATAACTATGTTTACCGGCAGGCCATCATCCGGAACCCCACCGAACCCGTTAAAAATGAGGATGGAACCTGGTATGAAAGGGATGTGTATTTTTACGACAACCCGGTGGCCTATCTCCAGGAATCAAATGGTGAAAACCGCTACCGCAATCTGAGGTTTACAGGGAGTCTGGTTTATTCGCCTGTAAATGGCCTCGATATTAAAGGTGTGTATGCACGAAAAGGAAATGCAAATATCCGCGGATTTTATCAAACAAAAAATCATGTTTCTACAACAAAATATGGCTCTGACGGATATGCCTCACGCGGAACCGATGATTACATTGGAAATTATGCTGAACTTTCGGCAACCTTTAATAAAACTTTTGGAGAACACCGTTTAACAGTTTTGGCCGGTTACAACTACGAGGACAATACATCGGAAGGTTTCTGGGCTAACAACAAGTATTTTCCAACCGACTCGTATTCCTACAACAACATTGGCATTGGGCAGGGACTTCCAAAAGGGGAAGCAGGCATCGGAAGCTACAAAAATTCTGACAAATTAATTGCCCTGTTCTCGCGTGTTAGCTACAGTTTTGCCGATAAATATTTGCTGATGGCCAGTTTGCGCCGCGAGGGTTCTTCACGTTTTGGTGCCGATAATAAATGGGGGTATTTCCCTGCCGTTTCAGCAGGATGGCGTTTGAATGAAGAGAATTTTATGAAAGGTATTTCATGGATTGACAACCTGAAAATACGCGCCGGATTTGGTATTACCGGTATCAATGTTGGAAGCTCATACCAGTCGTTAAGCAGTTTGAATTACGACAGCTATTTTTTGTACAACGGCGACTGGATTCGTGAACTGATTCCGGCACGAAATCCCAACCCCGACCTTCGCTGGGAGAAAAAAGAAGAGTTCAACATTGGCCTCGATTTTGACTTGTTTGGCGGACGTGTAGGCGGTTCCTTCGATTATTACGACCGAACAACCAAAGACGCTCTTTGGAATTACGATGTTCCGGTTCCTCCCTATTTGTATGGGCAAATAATGGCCAATGTGGGGGTAATTGAAAATAAAGGTTTTGAAGCCCTGATCAATGTAATTCCTGTTCAGACTTCAGATTTTACCTGGAATGCCAACTTTACCTATTCAACCAACAGGAACAAACTTGTGTCTCTTTCAAACGACGAGTTCCAGACAACCAACGACTTCTTTTATGCCGGGTACACCGGCGAACCTATTCAAATTGAAACCCACCGGCTTGAAATTGGCGGTCCGATTGGCAATTTTTACGGGCTGAGAAGTGTGGATATCACCGAGGACGGTATTTGGCTGATTGAAACTCCCGATGGTGAAGTGATTCCTGCAACCGAATCTTCAACCGCCGATCGGCAGGTATTGGGAAACGGATTGCCAAAACACTATGTGAGCTGGAACAACAATTTCCGTTACAAAGGATGGGAACTGAACATGAATATTCGCGGAGCATTCGGATATCAAATTCTGAACTTCCAGCGCATGTTCTACGAAAACCCAACCATTGGGTACAATACACTTGACTCTGCTTACGATATGGTCTACGGAAAAGCAGTTTTGTCTGATGTGCAGCGTTTTGTTAGCTACTATGTGGAAGACGGCGATTTTGTAAAACTCGATAATGTTACACTAAGCTACAACTTCAACACAAAAAACAGCCCCCTGTTTAAAAATCTGAGATTGTATGTTTCAGGAATGAACCTGTTAACCATAACCGGGTATAAAGGCATCGATCCCGAAGTTAACCGCAGTGGCCTGTCGCCCGGAAACGATGACAGGGATCAATATCCAACCACCAGGACTTTTACACTTGGAGTTAATGTAACCTTTTAATTTTGAATACAATGAAAAGATTAAATATCAAGATAAAACGAACCATAAGATACAGCATTTCGGCTATGGGCATCTTTGCCCTGTTGCTAACCGGAGGTTGTTTTAATCTCGGTGAGGATGTATATTCCGAAATCACGGAAGAGTCTTTTGTTCCTGCCGAATCCGATATAGTAGCTCTAATGGCTTCCGGATACACGCCTTTGCGCTATATTATGGGGTGGCAGGGCCTGTTTGACGTGCAGGAGGAGCCCGCTGACATTTTTGTTACCCCCACCCGACCCAATGGTTGGGACGATGGCGGAACCTACAAACGCATGCATTTTCATACATGGAACAATGTACAGTGGCAGCCTCGAAATACCTGGTTAACCAGTTATGAGGGAATTAACAACGTTAACCGTGTAATTATGCAGATTGAATCCGGATCGCTTCCGGTTACCGAAGAACAGGCTGCTGCTGTTATTGCCGAAATGAGGGCTTTAAGAGCTTTGTGGTATTCCATACTCCTGGATACGCATGGAAATGTCCCGCTGATTACCTCTTTCAGCGATGAAGTGCCGGAGCAAAATACCAGAAGCGAAGTGTATAATTTTGTCGTTTCTGAACTCGAGGCAGTCGCTCCGTTACTGGAAGAGGATGTGGATCAAACCACCTACGGACGCCTGACAAAATGGGGTGCTTACCAGCTGCTGGCCCGTGTTTACCTGAATGCCGAAGTATATACAGGAACAGCACAATGGGACAAATGTATGGAAGCCTGCGACAAAATTATTGCCAGCGGAAAATACACGCTTGACCCAAGCTACCGCAATATTTTCAGCGCCGAAAATGCTGATTCTCCCGAAATCGTATTTTCCGTTCCTTACGATAATATTTACGGCACCGGATGGAATGCACACATGAAAATGCTCCTCCCTATCCACCGTTATGTTTTCGATATGACTTCACAACCATGGGGTGGTTCAAGCTGTAACCCGCAGTTTATCAATAGCTACGATCCGCAGGATAATCGCCTCGAAGATTCATGGTTAATGGGCGACCAGATTAGTGCGATTGACGGAAGTGTTGTTTCCACGCTGGTAAACAAAATGCCCAGCATTTACTATTGTGAATTTGAGGAAGGTTTTCGTTGCCAGAAATACGAAATTGAAATTGGCTGTCAGTCCAATATGCGAAACGACCTGCCCTATTTTCGTTTTACCGATGTGTTGATGATGAAAGCCGAATGTTTACTTCGCACCGGCAAAAGCGATGAAGCGGCCACCCTGGTGACCCAGGTTCGCGAACGCTCGTTCAATGACCCCGCAAAAGCTGTGGTTACCGGTGCCGAACTGGAGGGA
>JAFGDX010000278.1 GCA_016931875.1 Prolixibacteraceae bacterium | reverse complement strand
GCAACGGGGAAGATATCGAGAAAAGCAAAGCAGTTTTCATTTTCCGCGACTTTGTAAGCCGGAATTTCGTTGTTTACTATTTTGGTGAAAATACTTGCCATTTTATAATGAAATTTCTACGATTTCAAAGGGAATAACGCCTGACGGTACTTTTATCTCCACAACATCGCCAACTTTTTTGCCCAGCAGTCCTTTGGCAATGGGTGTGCTGATTGAAATTTTACCTTCTTTCAGGTTTGCCTCACTTTCTGGAACCAGCATGTACTGCATGGTTGCATTATTCTTTTTGTTTTTGATTGTCACTTTGTTCAGTATCTGAACCTGCGAAGTATCAATTTTCGATTGATCGAGGATACGCGCATTGGCAATTTTTGTCTGGATCTGGGCAATTTTTGCTTCCAGCATTCCCTGTGCATCTTTTGCCGCATCGTATTCAGCATTTTCCGAAATGTCGCCCTTTTCAATGGCTTCACCAATTTGTTTTGAAATTGCCGGTCGCTCTACGTTGATTAAATGCTCCAGCTCTTTTTTGAGCTTGTTTAATCCTTCTTGTGTTAAATATGTTACCTGGGACATTCTAAATCCTCCTTTTCTTTCTTGTTACCGTATAAAAAAAACAGAAAGAATTCCAGAATTCCGGAACTCTTCCTTGTGCAAAATTAAATTTTTTATTCTAATTTAAAATGTTCTTGCCTAAAAAATAGTAAGTATGAATGTTTTATGTGTATTTTCTATTCAATATCTCGCTGTAAATTACCGCTTTCCTCAACGAGAAGTTGTCTGAAATCCTTTCTTTCCTGTCGTTGTGCGCGGGATGTGTAATTTTGTCTTTTATAAAATCACTTTCTATGTCTACCGTTTTTTGTCCTTCATTTTTAGCGTCAAAAGTATATTTGGGCTGTTCGTCGTATTTTTCTGCTGTTTTTGGCGGCTCTGGTGATGCTACAACTTCCTGCCGTTGTGGTTCACCGCCAAAATCTTCCAAAAACTCCCAGAAGTTATCTGATGAGTTAGGCTGCTCTCCCTCCGTTTCGGCCTGTGACTGTTTTTTTTTCCTGATCTGGCCAATCATGCCGGCAGCAGCAATAATAAACGTTAGTATTATAACAATTAAATCATCCATACATCCAAAATTAATATAATAAAATGGTTTACTTTGAAGTTTTTAGTAAAATTAAATAAAATGAAGCAGTTGTTCCAAAAAAGTGCTGTGTATTTTGTTGTTGTATTGGTAGCGGTTTTGTTTTCCGTTTCGTGCGATAAGGAAGACAATGCGCTTATTCCCGATGTTTTGGTTCCGTTTACAATTAACCTGAATATTTATAACGACCTGACAGTACCTGGTAATTCGGTATTTTTTGCCAATGCCGGTTTTGGGGGAGTAATTGTTTATTGTGAACTTCCGGGGTCGTATTATGCTTTTGATGCTACCTGTTCATACGAGGTAAGCAGTACCTGCCGGTTAAAAAATGAAGGTGTTTTGGGAACCTGCGAATGTTGTGGTTCTCAGTTTATTCTGATTGGAGGGGGGTATCCGTCAGACGGCCCTGCCACACGTCCGCTTCGATCTTATCAGGTTTCGTTCCTCGATAACTCAACACTTCGGGTGTACAATTAAAAAGTGGGTTCCGGAAACCCAAAACCCACTTTTAGTTAATGATAAAGTATTTTAGTATCTGTAATGTTCCGGTTTAAAAGGGCCGTTTTTGGGAACACCAAGGTATTTTGCCTGTTCATCGGTAAGGGTTGTAAGTTTTACTCCCAGTTGTGCAAGATGTAAACGCGCCACTTCTTCGTCCAGCTTTTTGGATAAGCGGTATACTCCAATTTCATAATCGTTTTGCCACAGATCGATTTGGGCAAGCGACTGGTTGGTGAATGAGTTGCTCATTACAAACGAGGGGTGCCCGGTTGCGCATCCCAGGTTTACCAATCTTCCTTCAGCAAGCAGAAATATGCTGTGGCCATCTTCAAACGTGTACTTGTCAACCTGAGGTTTGATATTTAGTTTTTGAATGCCCTGCCATTTTTCCAGTTTGGACACCTGTATTTCATTATCGAAATGACCGATGTTGCAAACTATGGCCTGGTCTTTCATTTTCGACATGTGTTCTGCGGTAATAACATCTTTGTTTCCGGTTGTGGTAACAAAAATATTTCCTTCATCAAGTGCGTCTTCCATGGTTTTTACTTCAAATCCTTCCATGGCAGCCTGCAGGGCGCAAATCGGATCGATTTCAGTAACCACCACCCTGGCTCCGTATCCGCGCATCGATTTTGCACAGCCTTTGCCAACATCGCCATAACCGGCAACTACCACAACTTTTCCGGCAATCATAACATCGGTGGCTCTTTTAATGCCATCGGCCAGTGATTCGCGACATCCGTACAGGTTGTCGAATTTCGATTTGGTTACTGAGTCGTTTACATTAATAGCGGGAAAGAGAAGTTTTCCTTCTTCTTTCATTTGATACAAACGGTGTACGCCGGTTGTTGTTTCCTCTGAAACACCTTTGATTTCGCTGGCTGCGTTGTGCCAACGACGGGGATTTTCGGCCAGGATTTTTTTTAAGGCTTCGTGGAGTTCTGTTTCATCTTCTCCTTCAACAGGAATATCCAGTATTGTGGCATCTTTTTCAGCTTCGTATCCGCGATGAATCATTAAGGTTGCGTCGCCGCCATCGTCTACAATTAAATTGGGGCCAAGTCCGTTGCCAAAATCCAGAGCCTTGTTGGTACACCACCAGTATTCTTCCAGGGTTTCACCTTTCCAGGCAAAAACCGGTATTCCTGCCTCGGCAATGGCAGCTGCGGCATGGTCCTGTGTTGAAAAGATGTTGCAACTTGCCCATCGTACTTCCGCACCCAATTCGGCCAGGGTTTCAATTAATACGGCTGTTTGGATGGTCATGTGAAGGCTTCCGGTTATTCGGGCACCTTTGAGTGGTTTCGACGGGCCAAATTTTTCGCGGATTGCCATTAAGCCTGGCATCTCTTTTTCCGCAATTTCTATTTCTTTTCTGCCAAATTCAGCCAAACTGATATCGGCCACTTTATAGCTGATTTTTTCTTTTACAGTTGTTACAGTCATTTTTTACATTCAAATTATATGTTTACACTTTGGAAATTAAATTTATGCAAAACTAAGAAATTTCAACTTTATTGCATGGGGAAAACAGGAAAAAGACATTTTGGTATGGATTAATTTCCCAAATCGGAAATAAATTTAATACGCATCAGTCGAATATCTTCTTCAGAATACTCGTCTTCTCCCAATTCCTGAATGGCATCTTCAATCGAGTCGGTTTCAGATTCTCTGAAATATTCAAAAATTTCATCCTGGTGATCTTCATCCAGAACATCGTTTATATAGTAGTCGATATTTAAACGTGTGCCTGAATTTACAATGGCTTCCACTTCGGTGATTATATCTTTAATTTCCACTCCCTGTGAATTGGCAATGTCATCAAACGAAATTTTGCGGTCGATGCTCTGAATGATAAAAACTTTCATTTTCGACTTGTTGGCCACGGTTCGCACCACAAGGTCTTCCGGGCGTTCAATTTCGTTTTCTTCAACGTATTTTTTTATCAGTTCAACAAATTCTTTCCCGTATCTTTTGGCTTTTCCTTGTCCAACCCCTTGTATTTTTTGCAGTTCGTCGATTGAAACCGGGTACTGAATTGACATGTCGGCCAACGATGGGTCCTGAAATATAACAAAGGGCGGGAGGTTGTGTTTTTTGGCTGTTTTTTTTCGAAGATCCTTCAGGATGGAATACAGTTGCGGATCTCCGCTTGTAGCTCCCGAGGGTGCTCCTCCGGCGCCTGCAGTCTCTTCCTCTTCCTCGTAATTATGATTTTTTACCAGTAAAAAGCTGGTGGGCGCTTGCAAAAAATCATGACCCTTTTCGGTCATTTTAAGAAGCCCGTAGTTTTCAATATCCTTGTTAATCAGGCCGGCAATCATCGACTGCCGGAAAACGGCATTCCAGAATTTTTCATCATGATCTCTCCCCGAGCCAAACGATTCGAGGGTGTAATGTTTGAACGATTTTATGGCCGCCGTTTTGTTTCCGATCAGGATGTTGGCAATGTGTTCTCCCTTGTATTTTTCATTTACTTCAATGATGGCTTTTAAGGCACGGACAATTTCATCGCTTGCCTCTATTTTTTCTTTTGGGTTGAGGCAATTGTCGCAGTTTCCGCAGTTGTCATTTTCATACTTTTCACCAAAATAGTTCAGCAGAATAATTCTCCGGCAAATGGCCGATTCGGCGTAAGAAACCGTATCGAGCAGCAACTGCTTCCCGATTTCCTGTTCAGCCACTGGTTTTCCGTGCATAAATTTTTCCAGTTTCTGAATGTCTTTATAACTGTAAAAAGTAATGCATTTTCCTTCTCCACCGTCGCGTCCGGCACGCCCGGTTTCCTGGTAATACCCTTCAAGGCTTTTGGGAATATCATAATGAATAACAAAGCGTACATCGGGTTTGTCAATGCCCATTCCGAAAGCGATGGTTGCCACAATCACATCCACTTCTTCCATTAAAAATTTATCCTGGTTTCCTGATCGTGTTGCTGCATCCATTCCTGCATGGTAGGGCAGTGCCTTTATTCCGTTTACCTGCAGTGTTTCAGCCAGTTCTTCCACTTTCTTACGGCTCAGGCAATAAATAATTCCCGATTTTCCTTCGTTTTGTTTGATAAATTTAATGATTTGGTTTTCGGGTTTTACTTTTGGTCGAATTTCGTAGTAAAGATTTTCGCGGTTAAACGATGCTTTAAATACGCGTGCATCCAAAATGCCAAGGTTCTTTTGAATATCGTGCTGAACTTTTGCCGTGGCCGTAGCGGTTAAGGCAACGATGGGCGATTTGCCAATTTCTTCAACAATGGGTTTAATTCTGCGGTATTCGGGTCTGAAATCGTGGCCCCATTCAGAAATACAGTGTGCCTCATCGATGGCATAAAACGAGATTTTAACCTTTTTCAAAAACTCAATGTTTTCTTCTTTGGTTAATGATTCCGGCGCCACATACAACAGTTTTGTTTTTCCTTTCAGGATATCTTTTTTTACTTCCTGGATAGCTGCTTTTGACAATGAGGAATTTAAAAAATGAGCCACATTGTCTTCCGTCTGCATACCGCGAATGGAATCTACCTGGTTTTTCATTAATGCAATAAGTGGAGAAATAACAATGGCTGTTCCATCAAGCAAAAGAGCGGGTAGCTGGTAAATTAACGATTTTCCTCCGCCCGTGGGCATCAAAACAAATGTATTGTTGCCTTCCAAAACACTTTTTACTGCCTCCTCCTGTTGACCTTTGAATCTATCGAATCCAAAAAAGTACTGTAGTTTATCTGTTAATGAACTCTCCCTTTTCATCTATATTATAATTTCCCTTAACCTGTAGTTCGCTTTTCACAATTTCTAAATTATTAAAAGTAAGAAAAATGTCAATAGTATTTAATAATTTTTATGATTTAATCATTATCCTTAAAATAAAAATCAGGTTCAGAAATTCTTAATATTAAGAAGTGTTTATATTTGTGGAGTTTTTGATAAAATGAACAGCAATGAGCGAAAGCGAAAACAGAGAGGAACAATCTACAAAGAAAAATAGAAACCGTAAGAAAAAGCCGGAACAGGCTGAAATGTCTTTTCTTGATCATCTGGAAGAGTTGCGATGGCACATCATCCGTTCGGCACTGGCCGTTGTTATTTTTGCTGTGGTAGCCTTTATTTTAAAAGATTTTATTTTTAATACAGTCATTTTAAATCCGCGGACTCCGGAGTTCTGGACCAACAGGATGCTGGCCCGGCTTGGTGATATGGTAGGAACCGATGCATTAAAAATCAACCAGCAACCACTGGAGATTATCAGCATTCAGATTGCCGGGCAGTTTATGACTCATATTTGGGTTTCAATTATTGCCGGAATGATTTTGTCGTCGCCTGTTATTTTTTATGAATTCTGGCGTTTTATAAAACCGGCTTTGTATGAAAATGAAAAAAAATATGCTGGCGGTGCTGTTTTTTTTACAACTGTTTTGTTTTTGATGGGGGTACTGTTTGGCTACTTTTTAATTGTACCGCTTTCCATTCATTTTCTGGGAACTTATAATGTAAGCGGGGAAGTTGCCAACCAGATCAACCTCAAATCTTACATTGGCTCAGTTACCTCGATTTCGCTGGCTGCGGGAGTAGTGTTTCTAATTCCCATATTTTCCTATTTTCTGAGTAAGGTGGGCATTTTAACGCCACAATTTATGAAAACTTACCGTAGGCACGCCTATGTTGTGATGCTTTTGCTTTCGGCCATTATTACACCACCCGATATATTTAGCCAGATAATGGTTTGTTTCCCCCTGGTTTTTCTTTACGAAATTGGAATATTAATTTCACGGAGTGTAGTTAAAAAACGTGAAAAAGAGTTGGATGAAATCTGATTCCGGGAGAAAATTACGTTATTTGTCTGAATGATACTTCGAGCTGAAAATATTGTAAAAAAATACCGCAAAAGAACCGTTGTTAAAGGGGTAAGTTTTGATGTAAAACAAGGTGAAATTGTTGGGCTGCTTGGGCCCAACGGCGCCGGCAAAACCACCTCATTTTACATGATTGTGGGGCTGATTCAACCTTTTTCCGGAAAAATTTTTATCGACCAGGAAGACATCACCAGATTACCGGTTTACAAACGGGCGCAGAAAGGCATTGGGTATCTGGCACAGGAAGCGTCGGTTTTTCGGAAACTGAGTATTGAAGATAATTTGAAAGCGGTGCTTGAAATGACCAATTACACCAAAGAATATCAAAAAGAAAAGCTGGAAACCCTCATTTCTGAATTTGGGTTGCAACACATCCGGAAAAGCAAGGGCATTCAGCTTTCAGGTGGCGAACGACGGCGAACTGAAATTGCCCGTGCACTGGCCATCGATCCTAAATTTATTTTGCTCGACGAGCCTTTTGCGGGTGTTGACCCGATTGCCGTTGAAGATATTCAGGAAATTGTAACCAAACTAAAAGAACGAAACATTGGGGTGTTAATTACCGACCACAATGTGCACGAAACCCTCTCAATTACCGACCGCTCGTACCTGCTTTTTGAGGGCTCGATTATGAAAGCCGGAACCGCTGAAGAACTGGCCAACGACGAGGATGTCCGCAGGGTTTATCTGGGACAGAATTTCGAACTTCGATAAAATAAATTTTCAACTATTTTTCTTCATTTTTATACCATTTTCATTTGCAGATTCAAAAAACATCATTTTCTTTGCATCGCATTTTGGAAAACGCTTTTTAGTTAAAAAAGCTGTCGAAAAGCAGAAAAAATTCTTTGAAAATTTGGTGGATTACAAAAATGAAGTATTTTTGCAGTCCCAAAATTAAGGGAATAGAAGGAAGGCCCGTTCGTCTAGGGGTTAGGACGCCAGGTTTTCATCCTGGTAGCAGGGGTTCGAATCCCCTACGGGCTACTAAATTAAAGGCATTAGAATTAAATAAAATGGCACATCACAAGTCAGCTTTAAAGAGAATAAGACAAAACGAAAAAAAGAGAGACCACAACAAGTATTACGCAAAAACAACCCGTAATGCGATAAAATCTCTTCGTAACGCTGCTGATAAAGCAGAAGCAGAAAAATTGTACCCGGAAGTAGCTTCAATGATTGATAAGCTGGCGAAAAAGAATATCATTCATAAAAACAAAGCTGCAAATTTGAAATCGAAATTAGCTGTTCAGGTAAATCAGCAATAGAAAATATTGAACCAAAAAGAAAGCCTTTTGTCAACTGACGAAAGGCTTTTTTTTGCCACATTTTTTTTCTTCTCTTTTTTTCTTATACCAATTTCCCTATCTTTAAAGTCAATAACTCCGAACCTGATGAATACCTACAGGAAACTAAATATTAAAGAATGGGCAGTTGAGGATCGGCCGCGAGAGAAAATGCTGGCCAAAGGTCCGCGATTTTTAAGTGATGCCGAGTTGATAGCCATTCTGATTGGCTCCGGAAATCTTGATGAAACAGCCGTTGAACTTTCACGGCGGATTTTAACATCGGTTGGAAATAATTTGGCTGATTTGGGAAGAAAAGGAGTTGATTACCTGAAAACGTTTAACGGAATTGGGGAAGCAAAGGCAGTAAGCATTGTAGCGGCGCTTGAGCTCGGTAAACGGAGAAAGGAGGCCGAAGTTTTTATCAAAAAGAAAATAACCGGCAGCAAGGATGCAGCTGAATATTTTCAGCCCCTTCTTGGCGACCTGAATCATGAAGAGTTTTGGATTTTACTGCTCGACCGTGGAAACAAAATTATTGATAGTTTTATGGTGAGCCAGGGTGGAATTTCAGGAACCGTAATTGATGTGAGACTGATATTAAAATCGGCCATCGAAAAATTCGCCAGCGCTTTAATTCTTTGCCACAACCACCCGTCGGGGACCATGCAGGCCTCGGATGCCGATTTGAAAATCACCCAAAAAATAAAAAATGCTGCAAACCTGATGGATATTTCCGTGCTCGATCATATAATTATCGGGCAAAACAGTTATCTTAGTTTGGCCGACGAAGGTATTCTGTAAACCAAAAATACTGCCATGATACTGTTTTATTCTGAAGATATTAATCCGAGGATAGACTACATTGCCCGGTTAATATTTACACAAATTCTGGGAATTGAAGTTACATTTACTTCAAATTCATCAAGGTTTCAAAAGTATGATCAGCCCAAAATAAATTATTCTTATGAAAAATTTGGCGATGAGTTTTATATCAAACCACACCGGTTGTTGTATTGTAAAGCGTTGATTAACCCCGATTTTAAATCGGTTTGGGTGGATGGTGAGAAATACTTCTTTGAAAGTTCGGAAGATTCCGATCTGCCCTTTGATCTTTTTGCGGCTTCATTTTACCTGGTAACACGGCACGAGGAATACCTGGAACGCGAGAGAGGAAAATACAAACGTTACCCGGCCGAAAAAAGCGTTTTATCAAAATACGGGTTACTGAAAAAACCGGTTGTAAATATCTGGGCAAGGCTTCTGGCGCAAAAATTACAAAAAAAATTTCCTGAACTTTTTTTCCCGGAACCGAGGTTTCGGTTTTATTCTACCATCGATATCGATAATGCATGGGCCTATCTTCACAAAGGCTTTTGGCGAAGTGCAGGCGCCATTGCAAAATCGGCAGTAAAAGGAGAAGCAGCAGAGGCCAGAAAACGTTTTGGCGTTTTGGCCGGCTCTCAGCCCGATCCGTATGACACGTATGAATACCTGGACAATGTGTTTAAGGGAAATGAGGACAAAGTACTGTTCTTTTTTCTGTTGGGCGATTATGCGCGTTACGACAAAAATGTACCGTTTAAAAACAAACATTTTCGGAACCTGATAAAACAAATAAGTAATAAATACACGGTTGGGATTCATCCTTCCTTTTCTTCGAGCAAGAAAAAAGGGAAAAAGAAACTGGCCAAAGAAATTCAACGCCTGGAACAAATAACGGGGAAAAAAGCTGAAAAAAGCCGGCAACATTTTTTACGTCTGAAAATGCCCGTTACTTATAAACGGTTGTTGAAAAATGGGATCTCGGAAGATTATACAATGGGATATTCATCGCATTCAGGATTTCGGGCCGGAATTTGTACTCCCTACTATTTTTACGATTTAAAGAAGGAGCGGGAAACAAAACTGCGTATCATGCCGTTTCAGGTTATGGATGTTACTTTACGCAACTATATGCAGTTAAGTCCGGAAGAAGCAAAAAAGGAAATTATGGATTTAATGCAGGAAGTGAAAAATGTAGGCGGAACTTTTATAAGCATCTGGCACAACGAAACGTTGAACGATTTGGAAAGCTGGAAAGGATACCGCGAAGTATTTGAGGAAATGAACAAAACCGGCTTTACATGGGCGAATGAAAAACCAGCCAGTTAGATACATAAAACACCCGGATATTGACTCCCGGAAATGGGACAACTGCATAAACAAGGCTTCCAACCAAAGGATTTATGCAACCTCCGGGCACCTCGACCATACCGCAGAAATGTGGGACGCGTTGGTAATGGGCGATTACGAATTTGTGATGCCCTTGCCTGTAAAATCAAAATGGGGAATTAAATACATTTACCAGCCCTTGTTTTGCCAGCAACTGGGTATATTTCCAACGCCAACCGAAGAAATTGCCGGCCTGTTTTATACTAAGCTTTTCGCAATTTTCAGCTATGTTGATACGCAGATAAACGCACAGAACCCCGCAATTCAAACAGAAAAAGGAATTGAGTTCTCACCGCGCCATAACTACATTCTTCCGTTGAATATGAATTATGCCGGGTTGTATTCCGCCTATTCAACCAATGCCAAACGAAACCTGAAAAAAGCAGAGAACAATAAGTTGAGTTTTGTTTCCGACATTCGCCTGGAAGAGTATTTTGAATTGAAATCAGAAAATCTTCAGGGTAAACTTTCAAAAAAACAGTTGCAAACCTTAAAAAGGTTTATTGCTTTTGGCCAGTACAAGGGAACCGGGAAAATTTACGGCGTTTATTCACCGGGAAATGAATTGTGTGCCGCTGTTTATTTTGGCAGGTACGGCAACCGCGTAACCTATATGAATGCCGTATCGGATAAAAAAGGAAAAGAACTGGGCGCCATGTTGTTTTTAATCGACAGTTTTATCCGGGAAAATGCGGGAAAAAACCTTGTACTCGATTTCGAAGGATCGATGATTCCCGGGGTGGCCCGTTTTTACAAAGGTTTTGGCGCTTACCCCGAAACCTATTTTCAACTTCAGTTTAATCGTTTACCTTTGCTGTTGAAGTGGTTAAAACAAATGTAAATGAGAAAACTTCCGCGTTTTTTTAGTCAGCAAATCAGCCGGCTGTTTCCGGTGAGTTCGCTTTTCAAAATAACCACTCCGGCTTTTCTTCCGTTCTACCACGTGGTGAGCAACCAAAACCTGCCTCATATTCAAAATTACTATTACCGAAATACAGCGCAGTTTGAAAAAGAACTTGATTTTTATCTGAAGCATTTTACACCGGTGCCGCTGGAATATTTGGTTGAACATCCTCATTCAAAAGAAAAGATATTTCATCTGAGTTTTGACGACGGATTAAAAGAGTGCGCAGAAATTATTGCACCACTGCTTTTGAAAAAAGGAATTCCGGCCACCTTTTTTGTGAATACTGATTTTGTGGGGAATAAAACGCTTTTTCACAAATACAAAGCCAGCCTGATTTTAACTGAATTGAAAAAAATTCCACATACACAAGCTAAGAAAATCCTGAAAGACACAGGTTTTGCAATTGAAAATATTTTACAAATTTCAATTTTACAAACACCGGTTTTGGAGAAAATTGGCCAGCTGCTTTCCATCGATTTTGAAAGTTTTCTTGAAACAGAAAAACCATATGTAAGCAGGGAGCAACTTTTAATACTGAAAGATGACGGTTTTTCCATCGGTGCACACAGCTGCAACCATCCCGAATTCTGGAAAATTCCGGCGGATGAGCAGTTGGAACAGGTACAAAAAAGTATGGACTGGGTAACCAAAAATATTCAGCCCAAAATAAAAGCCTTTGCTTTTCCTTTTACCGACGACGGGGTTTCTTTACCGGTGCTGGAAACCATAAAATACAACAACATTTGCGACATAACTTTTGGTACTGCCGGCCTGAAATACGATACTTTTGATTTTCACCGGCAACGGTATCCGGTTGAAATGCCGGGCAATTTTGTTCAGAATATAAAAACCGAATGGGTTTATTTTTTTCTTCGGAAACAAGTTGGCAAAGCAAGCGTGAAACATTGATGTTTACAATAAAAAAAATACGGCTCAGCGAATTGGAGGATTTTGTTCAAAGCGGAATGTTTCAAAAATTTGATGTGGTTCCTCTCACTCCTGCCCGTGCAAAATCGTACCTGCAAAATCCGCATGCAACACCCGGTGATGTGGTTTTGTATCTCGGGCTGATTCAAAATCAACTGGTAGCTTTTCGCAGTTTGTTTGCCGATGTTGCCTTTATCAACCATCATCCGGTTCGTTTTGCCTGGTGCAGCGGAAGTTGGGTTCGTCCCGCTTTCCGCAGGAACGGTTATTCACAGCAACTTTTAACAGAAGCTTATACTGACTGGAATAAAAAACTGATGTTTACCAACTACGCGCCCGAGTCGGAAAAGTTGTATGTAAAAACCGGTTGGTTTCAGCCTGTCCACCGTTTTGAAGGGGTGCGCTGTTATTTGTTTCCTAAAACCCGGAAACTTGTAATGGCTTCGAATATGAACAGATTAACCAAATTAATTTTTAGTGGAATCGATTTTTGTATACACCTGTTTTCCTCTTTGAAAGTGCTTTTTTTTAATTCAAAAATGAATCCTGACTTTCATTTTGAGGAATCATCATTTCCGGATGAAGAGTGTTTTGAATGGCTTCAACAAAATAAGACTAACTTTTTGTTTAAAAGGGAAGAAGCGGAGTTGAAGTGGGTTTTTGAAAACCCCTGGATTTCGGACGATAACAAACCTTTTCAGCGAAAATACCCGTTTTCATCGGTCTCGAAACAGTTTTATTACCAAACGGTAAAAGTTTTCAGAAAAGGTAGTTTTTCCGGATGGTTTCTTTTTTCGGTCAGGGAAGGGCATTTAAAAACCTTGTTTTTTGCGCTTGAAGCCGGTGTTGAAAAAAATACAGCCGTTTATCTGAAAAAATATTGTGTGAAATACAGGTTGGAAATGGCAACCATTTATAATTCAAAAATAAGTACGCTTTTAATTCAACAAAAATTCCCATTTTTGCGGCTGAAAAAAACCGGACAAAAAATATACAGCACATTTGCAGTGCCTGGCGAATATCAGTTTCAGGATGGCGATGGCGATGTTTTTTTTACATAGATTTTTTAAGCAATGGAAATAAAAGTTTTAGGCAACAATCATTCAGTTGTAGATCAGTATCTGGCCGAAATCAGGGACGAAGCAATTCAGAAAGATCCGCTCCGTTTTCGGGAAAATTTATATCGGTTAGGTGAAATTTTTGCCTACGAAATAAGCAAAACCCTTGATTTTGAGGTTTCACAGGTTACCACACCACTGGGTATGGCCCATGTTCCCAAACTTCAGAAACAACCGGTTTTGGCTACCATTCTCCGTGCCGGGCTGGCCATGCACAACGGGCTGCTGCGTATTCTCGACCGTGCCGAGAATTGTTTTATTTCCGCATTCAGAAAATACAATGCCGATGGTAAATTTGAAATAGAGTTTGAATACATGGCTTCCCCGTCGCTGGATGATAAGGTGGTGATTCTTTCCGACCCGATGCTGGCCTCGGGCAAATCGATGGAAATCGGCTACGAAGCACTTTTTAGTAAAGGAACTCCTGCACATATTCACCTGGTTGCCATAATTGCAAGCCGGCAGGGCGTAGATTATGTGAGGGAGAAAATTAAAGCTGAAAATGTTACCCTTTGGCTGGGTGCTGTTGACAATGAAATGACTGCAAAATCATATATCGTTCCGGGCCTGGGCGATGCCGGCGATTTGGCCTACGGTGAAAAAATCGATTCAAAATAAACAAAAAAACCCGGTGAAATACCGGGTCTCTTGTTTTGTTAATTATTAAGGTAATCAGAAATAAACTTCTACATTCACACTGTCTCTGTCGAAACCTTTGTCTTTTAAAATTTCCATAGCGTCAAAAATCATGTCGCTGTTGCCACACAGGTAAAAAGCGGTGTTTTTGTCAAACGCGGTTTGCCGGATATATTCGGTAACTCTTCCGTTAAAATCGCTGTTTGTGTCACGCGAGGTACATAAAACATAGCGGGCGGCATCGTAATGTTCTCTTTCGTAAGCCTCAACGGAATAGCGAACACCATGAATCAGCTGGTAATCAAGATTGGGGTAACTTTTCACCATGCTGTGAAACGGTGCAATTCCGGTGCCGCTGGCAATAAACACATGTTTGTGCGTAACCTGTTTTTTTGTGTCCAGGCCAAATTTCCCGAAAGGCCCGTGTACTTCCACCAAATCGCCTTTTTTCAGGTGTTTTAATTTGGGTGAAAAATAGCCGCCTTCCACTTCTTTTACCAAAATTTCCAGATGCTCGGCTTCTTCGGCACTGTAAATCGAGTATTCGCGGCTTTGGTAATCTCCTTCAATTGATAGCGAAATGTGCTGGCCTGCAATAAATTTGAACCTGCTTTTGGGCAATGTAACAACAAACGTATTTTCTGTTAAATTTTTAATCTCCAGAACTTTGTAATAATTCGTATTGATTCCTACCTCTGGTTTCATTTGTATTGTCATGGTATATATTTCTTAAAAATTATGCTGCAAAAATAAACGCTTAAAACAAATAAAGATGTTTTTGTATCTTTTTTAACCGGTATTTATAGAGAGTTAACCGATTTTTAACAGAATTGTTCGATTCAGTCTCATAAATTTATGCATCAGTTTGAAATAATAATTTCGAACACAAGTCATTAACAAAGCCATATAAAACAAAAATGATGAAAACATTGATCACCTATTCAACATCGCACGGTTGTACCGAAAAAACCGCTGTTGAATTAAAAGAATTTTTAGGGGGGGAAGTTCACCTTGTCAGTCTCAAAAACAATCCAAATCCGGCGTTAGATGAGTACGACCGGATAATTATCGGCGGTTCTATTCATGCCGGCCAGATTCAGAAACGGATAAAAGAGTTTTGCTCCGGAAACCTGGAGGAATTAAAAACCAAAGAACTGGGGCTTTTTATCTGTTGTATGGAAGAAGGTGAAAATGCGCAAAAACAACTGATGAATGCCTTTCCGGAAGAACTGCATGAAGTGGCAAAATCGACCGCTGTTTTTGGAGGCGAGTTTGATTTTGAAAAAATGAATTTCCTCGAAAAATTAATGGTGAAAAGAATTGCCAAGGTTCGGGAAAGCCGCTCCAAAGTTGATCATCAGGCCATTCACACCTTCTCGAAGCGGATGGATAAGATTTTCAATCCGTTTTTATTTTTGGTTTAAAAGTTCAGGTAAAAGTTTTGCGTGAGCTGTTTGTACGGTTTTGAAAATTGACCAGGGTTATCAAAAATAGATAGACTGTTGGTTTTCAATGCCGTTTTTGTTTTGCTGAATTCCATTAAGTAGCGATTGGTTTCTTTGTGGGGAGTTGGTTTTACTTCAGTAAGGCTCGTCAAGTGTATTCCCATGTATTGCGCTTTTTCAATGAATTGTTTTGCCTGAATTACCGGAAGAATTACCGCCAGCCTGCCACCGGGATGCAAAAGTTTTGAAGTGCCATTCAGCAAATCGTCGAACGGCAGCAGGTGGCTGTGTTTGGCAACGGCAAGGTTATCGTTGGCCGATTTTTTATCGTTCACAAAAAACGGAGGGTTGGAAATAATCAGATCAAAATGTTCAGCCGATTTCTCTGCAAATTCCTGAAAAGAGCAGTTTTCAATTGTCAGCCGTTCAGGCCAGGGAGAGTTCAGGCAGTTTTGGGTGGCTTCTTTTGCGGCCAGTTTTTCAAGTTCAACTCCGGTAATCCGGGCCGCAGTTCGTTGAGCCATCATCAGCGCAATTACACCGGTTCCGGCCCCGATGTCCAAAATTTTTCGCTCATTCTGAACTTCCACCCAGGCACCCAGCAAAACGCCGTCGGTTCCTACTTTCATGGCCGCTTTTTCCTGAAGAACCAAAAACTGTTTAAACTGAAAATAATTGTTTCTGCCCATTGTTCAGAATTTTTCAAAAGCTCCCAAACCGAAAAGCGCAAAATCGTACTTTACCGGGTCGTTGGCGTTGAGTGTACGAAGTGTTTGTGTCACTTCTTCCACGGCTTTCCAGTCGTTTTGTTTTCGTTGTAACAAGCCCAGTTTCCGGGCCACATTTCCGGTGTGTACATCCAGCGGCAGCATGAGTTCCGAAACCGGAATTCCGTTCCAGATTCCAAAATCAACCCCGCGATTATCATTTCTTATCATCCAGCGTAAATACATGTTCAGGCGTTTTGCCGAAGCTCCGCGTGCAACATTCGAAACATGTTTCCGGGTGCGTTCACCTTCGGGTTCAAAAAATACAGAATAGAAATATTCAAGTGCCGATTTTACTGATTTTTCGTTTTGAAATCCTTTTTCAAAAACGGCTTGCAGTCCGTTGTGGTTTTTATAAATGTTTTGCAGCGAGCGGATAAAATAGCGACAATCGTTGCCGTTGAATGTGCGGTGTACAAATTTTCCCAGTGTTTTATGTTCTTCGTCCGATGAATTCAGGATAAAATTATAGGGTTGAAAGTTGAGCAACTGCATTAATTTCATTGCATTTTTAATGATGGCTGTGCGGCTTCCCCATGCAATTGTGGCCGTTAAAAATCCGGCTATTTCAATATCTTCTTTATCTGAAAAGTTTTTGGGTATTTGAATCGGGTCGGTTTGAATAAAAAAAGGTTGGTTGTACTTGTCTGCTTTTTCGTCAAGAAATTCCTTTACATCGTTCAACTGCATCGCCTGATTCGATTATTTTATCACCCCGTCTTTGATGTGAATTATTTTATCCGAGCGTTCCGCAAAGTTGTCGTCGTGGGTAACAATTACAAAAGTTTGCCCGAAGTCGTCGCGGAGTTTGAACAGCAAGTCGTGAAGTTCGTCGCGGTTGGCTGAGTCGAGGTTTCCCGAAGGCTCGTCGGCCAGCACTACCGACGGATTATTTATGAGTGCCCGTGCCACGGCAACGCGTTGTTTTTCGCCGCCCGAAAGTTCGGAAGGTTTGTGTTCCATTCGCTCCGTCAGGCTGAGGTAGTCCAGCATTTCACGGGCTTTTTTTTCGGCTTTGGGCTTTGGAACTTTTGCAATAAAAGCCGGGATACAAACATTTTCCAGGGCAGTAAACTCGGGTAGTAAATGGTGGAATTGAAATACAAACCCAATTTCTTTATTTCTGAAGTTGGAAAGTTCTTTTTCCGAAAAGGAAGAAACTTTTTTATCATTATAATAAATTTCGCCGCTGTCAGCATTGCTCAATGTTCCCAGAATCTGGAGCAGGGTTGTTTTGCCCGCACCACTGGCGCCAACAATGGAATAAATTTTCCCGTCGGGTATTTCAAGGTTGATTCCTTTTAATACGTTGAGGTTGCCAAACGATTTTTTTATGTTAACGGCTTTTATCAATTCGCAGTTTTTATTTTTAAACTTTAAATATAGGGGTTTATTATTTTTTACAACCTTTTCATTTTGCACAAATGAACAAGAAAATTTCCCGTATTTATTTTTTTGTTTCCCTGAAAAGGGCAGGTAGTTGTATCAAAATAAGCAGGCGGAACGGAGAAAAAACTGATGTTTGTTTCGCGATGAAACGGCTAATCTTCGAATCTGCTCTTTACATTTTGCTGGATTTCGCTGGTGTCTTTTTCAACATCAGAAACCGCAGAATCAATGTCCTTTTTTAAATCTGTGGTCTGCTCGTCAAAATCTTTTTTTAGCTCTTGTGTTTTTTTATTAACTGTACTTTTCACCTCATCAATGTCTTTTTTAATATCCGATGTGTGTTCGTTAATTTCACGTTTTATTTCGTTGGTTGCTTTTTTGAATTCACGCATTCCTTTTCCAAGAGTTTTGGCAATATCGGGGATGGCTTTCGAACCAAAAAACAGGAGAGCCAGCAACATTACCAGAACAATTTCACCTCCGCTTATGAATAATATCTGATTTATCATTGTTTTAATTTTAACGCACAAATATACAAATTGGAACCATCAAAATTACCTGTTTCTTTAAAAAAGTAATAGCCCTGCAAAAGGCAGGACTATTACAATTAACTGAGTTAATAATTTTATTTTTTGCGTTTTGCAATGGTTTTTGTTACTCGTTTTTGCGTATCGTATGCAATAGGTGTTGCAATAAACAATGAAGAGTATGTTCCGACTACAATACCTACCAGCAATGCAAATGTAAAGCCACGGATGGTTTCACCGCCAAACAGAAAGATGGCCAGCAAAACAACAAATGTGGACAATGAAGTACTAAATGTACGACGTAACGTGCTGTTCATCGCCTGGTCCACATTTTCTTCGCGGTTTCGTTTCGGGTACAAATGCAGATATTCTCTGATACGGTCGAAAACCACCACGGTGTCGTTAATAGAATACCCGAGCACGGTAAGAATAGCTGCAATAAAAGCCTGGTCGATTTCGAGGGAGAATGGTAAAACACCATACGCCAGCGAGAATATCCCAAGAACAATCAACGAGTCGTGGGCAAGGGCGGCTACGGCACCCAACCCATATTGCCAGTTGCTGAACCGGATAAGGATATAGATAAAAATAATTATCAAAGCAAAGCCAATGGCAATGGCCGATTCTTTTCGGATGTCGTCGGAAATTGTTGGGCCAACTTTTTGAGAACTTAACTGGTATTCATTGGTAAACTGCTCCAGGGTTACATTCTGATCGATAAACCCTGCATCCTGCAGTCCTTTCATCAGCAGTTCCTCTACTTCATTGTCAACATTTTCACTGTTGTCGTCAATTTTATATTC
>JAFGDX010000277.1 GCA_016931875.1 Prolixibacteraceae bacterium | reverse complement strand
TTCCTCCGGTTTTTATCAATGCCATAGTCGGCAGTATTTCCCGTAAAATCTTTGAAATCAAATGTCAGGCTATTTTTTTTGTAGTTTTTAAAACGTTCCAGCGCCAGGTTGTTTTGTGTTTGTTTTCTATCCAGCAGGTACGATGTTTTAAACCACAAATCGCGCAGCGAATCGATATCGAAATCAACTTCGGTCTCAAAATTTTTCACCCTAACTTTTCGGTACGGAACCGGGAATCCGAGTGAAACAAATTCAACGCCGCAGTCGGTAAGTTGTTTTTTTACTTCTTCATTGTCAGAGCATTGGATGACGATTCCGGGGTTTTCGCTAAAAAGAACTTTGGCAATATCTTTTTCACCGATTCCAGTTAAATCAACCTTCATTCCGCCTTTTTTATTGCTGAAACACATTTCGAGCAGCGTGGTAATTAATCCGCCCGAACCAATGTCGTGGCCAGCCAGAATCAGTTCCTGTTCAATTAGTTTTTGAATGGCATCAAAGGCTGCAACAAATTTTTCAGGGTGATTTACTGACGGCGCTGTTTTTCCAAGCTTATTGATTGATTGGGCAAAGGCGCTTCCACCAAGGGCGCGTTCGGCAAATGAAAAATCGATAAAAAGAATTTCTTTTGATTTGTCGTTCACTAAAACCGGTTCCACCACTTTCCTCACATCCGAAACTTCGCCCGAAGCGGAAATAATTACCGTTCCCGGCGCATAAACCACGTCGTTTTTGTATTTCTGGGTCATCGACATCGAATCTTTTCCCGTTGGAATATTGATTCCCAGCGCACAGGCAAAGTCGCTGGCAGCCTGCACGGCATGGTAAATCCGTGCATTTTCACCCGGATTTTTTGCCGGCCACATCCAGTTGGCGCTTAATGATATGCTGCGAATATGGTCGGTTAAGGGCGCCCAGATTATGTTGGTGAGCGCTTCGGCAATGGAAAGTACCGAACCTTTTGGTGCATCCACCAGTCCGGCTACCGGAGCGTGGCCAATGGAAGTGGCGCTACCGGCTTTTCCTTTGTAATCGAGCGTAATTACACCCAGGTTGTTTAAGGGCAACTGCAATTCACCGGCACACTGCTGTTTGGCAATCCGGCCGGTAACCGAGCGGTCCACTTTACTGGTCAGCCAGTCTTTGCAAGCAACCGATTCAAGTTGTAAAACATTTTCAACCAGCGAATTTATTTCTTTAGAATCGTAAACCAGTTCCTCAAATTCAGGAATAACTGTCGTATCTTCCAAAACGGTTTTGGGCGGGTTTCCAAACATGTAGCCCAACTGCCAGTCGATGGGTTTTTCACCGGTTTGCGAATTTTCAAAGGTAAACTGCATATCGCCGGTGGTTTCGCCAATTTCGTAAATGGGAGCCCGTTCGCGTTCGGCTATTTTTTTTAGCAACTCTACGTGTTCCGGTTTCATTACCAGTCCCATTCGTTCCTGTGATTCATTTCCGATGATTTCTTTTTGTGACAGCGTGGGATCGCCCACGGGAAGTTTGGCCGTATCAATTTTCCCACCGGTTGTTTCTACCAGTTCCGAAAGACAATTTAAATGCCCGCCTGCACCGTGATCGTGAATGGAAATAATTGGATTTTCATCGGCTTCGCTTAACGCGCGGATGGCGTTGTAAACGCGTTTTTGCATTTCAGGATTGGCGCGTTGCACGGCATTTAATTCAATATGGTTTTCAAACTCGCCGGTTGCTACCGACGAAACGGCACCGCCGCCCATGCCAATCCGGTAATTGTCGCCGCCCAGCAAAACAACTTTATCGCCTTTCCCCGGGTTGTCTTTCAAACTGTCTTTTTTGTTTCCAAAACCAATGCCGCCGGCCAGCATAATTACTTTATCGTAACCGTATTTTTTGAAATTTTCAAAATGCTCGAATGTTAAAAGCGAGCCGTTGATCAGCGGTTGTCCGAATTTATTTCCAAAGTCGCTGGCTCCGTTGGAAGCCTTGATCAGAATTTCTTCCGGAGTTTGATACAACCAGTCGCGCTCTTCGGTGGCCTGTTCCCAATTGCGTTGCGCTTCAGTTCTGGGGTAGGAGGTCATGTAAACAGCCGTTCCGGCAATCGGAAAACTTCCTTTCCCGCCGCCAATACGGTCGCGGATTTCGCCTCCGGTTCCGGTGGAAGCACCGTTAAACGGTTCAACCGTAGTGGGGAAATTGTGTGTTTCCGCTTTGAGTGAAAGAACGGTTTCAATATCTTTTATTTCAAAAAAATCGGGTTTGTCCTGTGTTGCCGGGGCAAACTGCTCAACTACGGGGCCCTGAACAAAGGAGCAGTTGTCTTTATAGGCTGAAACAATTTTGTTCGGATTTGTTTGTGATGTTTTTTTGATCATTTGGAAAAGCGACGATTCCATCTCTTTTCCGTCGATGACAAATGTTCCGTTAAAAATTTTGTGCCGGCAATGTTCCGAGTTTACCTGGGCAAAACCATACACTTCGCTGTCGGTAAGCGGCCGACCCATGGCATTTGAAACCGAATCCAGATAACTGATTTCATCCGGGCTCAGTGCCAAACCTTCCTGTTCGTTGTAGGCTGCAATATCTTCAATGTTAATAATGGGTTCGGGTTGTTTGTTTATCGTAAAAATGTCTTGCGTAAGGTTGTTGTACATACGCTGCAACATCGGGTCATATTCCGCCTTGTTGTTTTCCACACGAAAAAATTCTTCTATCCGGGCAATTCCTTCAATTCCCATATTTTGGGTAATCTCAACCGCATTGGTGCTCCAGGGAGTGAGCATTTCTTTTCGCGGGCCAACAAACCAGCCAGGTAACTCGGTTTCGGGTAAATATTCGGCGTTTGAAAACAGCCAGATAAGTTTTTCAGTGTTTTCCTGACTGATGCCCTGTTTTGAGTTTACCGCGATTATGCTGTTGTTTTGGGTTTTGAAAAATTGAATCATTTTGCCGAATCATTTTGAAGTGGAACATGTTTTATAACACGTTGCAAAGATAGAAAATTATCGGTGTGGGATAATGATTATTACGGGTGAATAAACGAGTAGTTTTCAACAGGCAAATCGTTAAATACTTTTAAATCGCACACAATTTTAAATTTTCTGATTACTTTTCGCCAAAATTTTGAGAATGAAGTTTCGATCAGTTGTATTTATTATATTGTTTTTTAGCGCCTTTTCCTGTGGAACAAAAAGACAATTGCAAACCCAATTTAAAGGCAAACCTGTAACGGTTTTAACAGAGCAGTTCGGAGAACCCAAAACCATTTTGAAGAAGGAAAACGAAACGGTTTATGTGTTTGAAAAAATAAAGGAACTGGAAAGTACCGAAATCAATCAGGGAAAGCTTACATTGGATGAAATTGTCACGCCAAAGGTCAACAAAACCGAGCGCTATTATTTTACAGTAAGAGACAGTATTATTGTGGAAACCAGGTATGAAGAAGAATATGAGCGTTAGGTACAACAAATTAGTACAAAAATATTTTCAGTTACAGGAAATTTTATAGTTTTGCACTCACGTTTTTTGAAAATAAAAATTTTAGTGGGCCAAAACGTTGGCAAACCGCACTAAAATAAATGGTAAACAAAATTAGCCCAGGTGGTGGAATTGGTAGACACGCAAGGTTGAGGGCCTTGTGGGAGAATTTTCCCGTGCAAGTTCGAGTCTTGTTCTGGGCA
>JAFGDX010000276.1 GCA_016931875.1 Prolixibacteraceae bacterium | reverse complement strand
GATCCGCGTTTGGCAAAAATATGGTATTCCGGAACGCTGGAAATGGAATCGTTTAGCGAGGTGCTGGAATTACTGAAAATTACCGCTCCCATATCGTATCAATACAACGAAAAAACACGTACAATACGCATATTTTATGAATAGAAAACAGTACTAACAGACTAAACTTAAATGCCTATGTAAAGAAATTCAAACTGATTTTTCATAACCTGACAAGGAATAAATCTCTTCTGTCTGTCAATGAAATCTCAACTTGTAACTTATTTATTATGAAAAAAGAGGCAAAACCCACTGTCCGTCAAGCCAGGTGGATTATTTACCTCTTCCAGATTTTGATTTAACACAGTAATTAAACCAAAAAACAAAATTATGAAAAAAATTCGGTTATGCCCGGGTTACATGCCCGAGGTGTATAAAATGCTAAAGAAAATGAAACTGACAGTCTTCCTAATTTTAATTACATTTCTTGGCAGTGTAGCTTCAGAAAGTTATTCTCAGGCCACAAAGCTCACTCTGGATGTAAAAAATTCAACTGTTAAGGAAATTCTCAACCAGATTGAAGACCAAAGTGAATTCCGTTTTTTCTACAGCGACAAAGTAGATGTTGAACGGGTAACTTCCATTTCTCAGAAGGATAAAAGAATTTTTGATATACTGGATGAATTATTTGAAAATACCGGTGTTACTTACGATGTAAGGGGCCGGCAAATTGCTCTTTCAAAAGAAGATGAACTTAGTAATTTTTTACTTTGGGAGAGCCCGCAACAGCCAGGTACGATTACCGGTAAAGTGACTGACGAAAATGGAGAACCGCTCCCCGGTGTAACTGTAATGATAAAAGGGACGACACAGGGAACGGTTACAAATGCCGCCGGTGAATACACAATATCGGCAATTCCTGAAGATGCAGCTTTACAGTTTTCTTTTGTGGGGATGCAACCTCAGGAAATTGAAGTGAATAATCAAACCAATATTAATGTGATTATGTTGGTTGATGCAATTGGAATTGAAGAAGTGGTTGCAATTGGCTACGGAACCATAAAAAAGAGCGATTTAACAGGTTCTGTTACATCGGTAAAAACAGAAGACCTTGATAACGTAAAAATGCAATCCATCGATCAGGCTTTGGCAGGACGAGCAGCCGGTGTGCAGGTAATTCAATCATCAGGAGTTCCGGGATCTGCCCCTGCAATCAGGGTGCGTGGAACAACCTCGTTGCAAGGTGCCAACGAGCCGCTCTATGTAGTCGATGGGTTTCCGATATATGCAGGTGGAGGAAGCGGTAATGCAGGTACAGCGGCTGGCTCATCAAACATTAGTGGTATAGCCAACATTAATCCAAACGATATTGAAAGTATTGAAATATTAAAAGAGCATCAGCAACAGCTATTTATGGGGCGAGAGCAGCAAACGGTGTTATACTTATTACAACAAAATCGGGCTCTGCCGGGAATGACAAAGTTTCATTTACTGCCGATTATGGATTTCAGAGTGTAACTAAAAAAATGGATGTAATGGATGCTTATCAATATGCCGTGTTAAAAAATGAGGCATATACCAATGAAGGGAGTAATCCGGTTTATTCTGCATCTGACCTGGAAGAAATAAAAAACAATCCTGAATTGGGAACCAATTGGCAAGATGAAGTTTTTCAGGTGGCTCCTACTCAGGAATACAATATCTCCTTTACAGGTGGCGACAGAAAAACAAATTATGCAATTACGGGCGGTTACAGCAAACAGGATGGAATTATAAAAAGCACAGATTTTGAACGCTTTACTTCCAGAATCAATCTGAGCCGCCAGATGAATAACTGGCTTAAAGCAGGCACACATATTTCGGTATTCAGAATTTTCTCCAATCAACAAAACGTTGATGGACTGGGTGTTGTTAACGGTGCCACTCAATTTAGCCCCATCCTTCCTGTTTATTCAGGCCAGGGATATTCATTCCTTCCCAGCTCAAGCGCAAGCAAATACACCCTGGTAAACGATGGTATCATTATTAACAACCCGGTTGCTACAATGACAGAGGTAGTGCGACAAACACAACGTAACGGGATATTGGGTGATATGTTTGTGGAAATCAAAATCACTCCAAATTTAACAGCAAAAATTACGGGTGGAGCAGACATCTCAAATGTTAAGAACGACACTTATTTGCCAAGTATTACAAACGAAGGTCAGGGAACCAAAGGATATGCCAGTGTTGGATATAACCTAAACCAAAACTGGCTTAATGAGAATACCTTAAGTTATTTAAATGAATTTGGCGAACATTCTGTAAGTGCTGTAATTGGGGCAACTTTTCAGGAAAATATTTTTGAAAACGTTTCCGGTTCTTCCCAGGGATTTACCAACGATATCTTACAGGAAAACAGTCTTGAGGGTGCGGAAACATACAATAGTCCGCAATCAAGTAAAACAAGATGGGGGCTTATTTCTTATCTTGCCCGTGCCAACTATTCATTTAAAGGAAAATACCTGGCTTCTATTGCCGGTCGTATGGATGGTTCTTCCAGGTTTGGGAAAAACAACAAATATGCTTTTTTCCCGTCTGGTTCTTTGGCCTGGCGCGCCAGTGAAGAAGAATTTATTAAAGATCTCAACTTGTTTTCATACCTGAAATTGCGTGCCAGTTTTGGCTATACAGGAAATCAGGAAATTGGGTTATACAATTCTTTGCCAACCACCGGAACCCAAACCTATACATTTGGAGATGGATCGCTGGCAACCGGTGTTAGTCCAAACAAAATTGCAAACGCTGATCTTCAATGGGAGAAAACAGCACAATTCGACGTTGGAGTTGACCTGGCTTTCTTTGATAATCGACTGGGATTTACCATTGATTATTACTATAAAAAAACAACTGAAATGCTTTACAGCGAACAGGTCCCATATACCACTGGTTTTACAACCTACTTGAACAATATTGGAAGTATGCAAAACCAGGGGGTTGAACTCGAAATAAGAGGCGACATCCTTCAGGGAGAATTTAAATGGAATACCGACTTTAATTTTTCTGTAAACCGAAACAAGGTACTTAGCCTGGCTGGCGTTCTGTACAAAGATGTTGGTGTAAACCAGGGCCACCTCAAAATCGATCCATGGTCAAGACGAATATTTGT
>JAFGDX010000275.1 GCA_016931875.1 Prolixibacteraceae bacterium | reverse complement strand
TTGCGAACCTATCCGGGCGATTTATTTAGCAAAACATTGTTAATGCGCTCCTACAGGGAATTGGCCCAGCTGGGGCATTTTGATCCGGAAACCATAAATCCTGATGTGCGTCCTCACCCCGAAGAAGGAACAGTGGACATTGAATACCAGGTGCAGGAAAAAGCCAACGACCAAATTGAACTTTCCGGAGGTTGGGGCGCCGGAATGTTTGTGGGATCGGTAGGGCTGAAGTTTGCCAATTTCTCGGTGCGGAACATTTTTAATAAAGAAGCCTGGCGCCCGCTGCCAACCGGCGACGGACAAACGCTGAGTCTTCGGTATCAAACCAGCGGACGCTACTACCGAACGGTTAGTTTATCGTTTATAGAGCCTTGGCTTGGAGGTAAAAAACCAAATTCATTTTCGCTCTCACTTTCTCATTCACGCATTAATTACAGCGCCAATAAATATTATAACAATTATAACTCTTACGGATCGCCTTATGGTTACGGTGGTTATTCCCCTTATGGCTATGGCGGCTATGGTGGTGGCTATTCTCCATACGGATACGGTGGGTATGGTGGTTATTCTCCATACGGCTATGGCGGTTACGGCTATTCTCCCTATGGTTATGGTTACGGAAATTATGGCTATACCTATAATTACGAGTCGGAAGATGATGGCGACAGCTCGGATGACCAGATTTGGGAGACTACGGCTTTAGCTCTTGGTTACGGATACCGTTTGGCATGGCCGGATGATTACTTTACGATTTACCACGAGTTATCAATGGAACATTACCGTTTGCAGAACATGGGAAGTTACTTCTATTTTCTCGCCGATGAAAATGGCGATGTGAACGGGACATTTAATAACCTGAGTTTCAAAACTGTAATTGGCCGCAACTCGGTTGATGCACCTATTTATCCGCGAAATGGCTCCAATTTTTCACTTTCACTGAAATTGACACCTCCCTTTAGTTTGTTTTCAGGAAAAGATTACAGCTCGCCAGATGTTCCCAACGAAGAAAAATACAAGTGGATTGAATACCATAAGTGGCTGTTTAAGGGGCAGATGCACAATCCGTTAACCAAAAATAGCAACCTGGTTTTACGTACCGCCTTTGAAATGGGATTTCTGGGATATTACAACAAAAATATTCCCTCACCATTTGAAGGATTTATCGTTGGTGGTTCAGGTATGTCGGGTTATAATATTTACGGAACCGATTATGTTTCCCTGCGGGGGTACAAGGACTACAGTTTAAGCCCAAGTCAGGGGTCTAAAATGTATTCCAAATTTACCATGGAATTGCGTTACCCCATCACGCTGAAACCCAATGCCCAAATTTTTGCTTTAACTTTCCTCGAAGGAGGGAATGCAAATACCAGCTTCCAGAATTATAATCCGTTTAAATTGTATCGTTCGGCAGGTGTGGGTGTGAGAATTTACCTGCCCATGTTTGGTTTGATGGGGATTGACTGGGGCTATGGATTTGATGATGTACCCGGCATTTCAGGCGAAAACGGAAGCCAGTTCCACTTTGTTATCGGCCAGCAGTTTTAACCTTTAATGATTTGGCACAAAATATGATATATGAAGTTTCAGTTAATTAAATTTAGAATTGCCATGAAAAAAATAATTTTAACCATTGCGGTAATTTTAACCGTAGCAGGAATAACAACTGCACAGAAATATGCATTTATCGATTCCGAATATATCCTGGAAAATATTCCGGCATTTACTGCTGCCCAGGAACAATTGGATCAGCTCTCTTCGCAATATCAAAAAGAACTGGAATCGATGCATACAGAAATAGAACAAATGTACCAGGATTATCAGGCAGAAAGTGTTTTACTGTCAGAAGATATGAAACGGAAACGCGAAGATGTAATCATCACAAAAGAAAAAGATTACAAACAACTTCAGTCCAAATACTTCGGACCCAACGGCGATTTGTTTAAAAAACGCCAGGGCCTGGTAAAACCTATTCAGGATGATATTTTTAATGCGGTTCAGGAAATTGCAAATGAAGGAAGTTACGCAGTCATTTTCGACAAAGCCGGAGGTACCACCCTGTTTTTTACCAACCCGCGCTATGACCTCAGCGATCAGGTACTTCAAAAACTCGGATATAAATAATTAATAACTATATTTGTGACCAAAAATTTAATACTACATTGACTATGAGAAATTTATTAAAACTTTTTGCTGTTATTCTGTTGATGGGTACAACAGCATCTATTCAAGCACAAACATTAAAATTCGGACATATTGATTTGCAGGCATTGGTTCAGGTTATGCCTGAAAGCAAAACTGCTCAAACGGAAATGACTAATTTTCAGGGCGATATTGAAGAAATTTTTGGAGGAATGCAAACTGAATTACAACAAAAATATACTGAATTTGAACAACTGGGCGAAGAAGCTTCAGAAGTAAAAAGAAATGCTAAAATAACTGAGATTCAGGATTTACAGCAGAGAATTGAAAATTACCGCAACACAGCACAACAGCAAATTCAGCAAAAACAGGCAGAGGTGCTGCAGCCCATTTACGAAAAGGCGCAAAACGCCGTGGAAGAAGTGGCAAAGGAACAGGGATTGATTTATGTTTTTGATGTAAACGCAGTTTTGTACAGATCAAACCAGAGTGTAGATTTACTGCCACTGGTGAAGACTAAACTGGGAATTGAATAAACAAAAAAATTCTATAAACAAAAAAGCCATTTGTCATACCGACAAGTGGCTTTTTCGTTTATAAAACATTTCTTTATTGTTGGTTTGAACAAGATTTAAAACTATATTTAGTCATTCCGAATTCTAATAAATGAGTATATGAACACTGACAATAAAGGGATGGATGAGAACATAAAATTAAATATTCCTGACCACACAATGCTTTTCGAAGTTGCCTGGGAAGTATGCAACCAGGTGGGTGGAATTTATACGGTAATCCGGTCGAAAGCACCCTCGGTGATACAAAAGTGGGGAAAAGATAATTATTTTCTGGTTGGGCCATATTTTGCCGAGCAGGCCGCTGCTCACTTCGATCCGGCAACTGATTTTTCATCCCCCATTGGTAAAGCTGTTTTGAAAATGCAGGAGCGGGGATTTGATGTGCATTATGGTCAGTGGATAGTTTCCGGAAGACCCAATGTTGTTTTATTTAATCCGTATTCGGTTTACGACAAGCTGGGGGAAATAAAACATTTTCTCTGGCAGGATTTTCATATTTCAATGCCCGGCAACGACGAACTTCTTGATAAAGTGGCCGCGTTTGGTTACCAGGTAAAGGAATTTTTTCACTACCTGTGTTCAACCAAATTTTGTGAAGGCCGGGTTATCGCCCATTTTCATGAGTGGATGGCTGGCTTGCCAATTCCCGGAATACGAAAGGAAAACCTGGATATAAAAGTAATTTTTACAACACACGCCACCCTTTTGGGAAGATACCTGGCCATGAATGACCATAAGTTTTATGACCATTTGCCTTTTTACAACTGGGAAACCGAAGCTGCAAAATTTAATGTAAAATCGATTGCCGAAATCGAACGGGCATCAGCTCACGGTGCACACGTTTTTACCACGGTAAGTGAAGTTACTGCCAAAGAATGTACACACCTGCTGGGGCGAACACCCGATATGATTTTGCCAAACGGACTGAATATTATGCGTTATGAGGCTCTCCACGAGATTCAGAATCAACATGTTAAGGTGAAAGATCAGATTCACGACTTTGTGATGGGGCACTTTTTTCAAAGCTATTCATTCGACCTTAATAAAACACTTTATTTTTTTACTTCGGGCAGATATGAATATCATAACAAAGGCTACGATTTAACCCTCGAAGCGCTGGCGCGGTTAAACTGGAAAATGCAGCAGGCAAATTCAGATATGACCGTGGTTTCTTTTTTTATTACCAAACGGCCGTTTTATACTTTTAACCCGCATGTTTTACATTCAAAAGCTCAAATTGATGATGTGAGGAGAGTGTGTGAGGAAATCAAAGAACAGGTGGGAAAAAGGCTGTACCCAAAAATTACTTCGGATAGCGGGCCATACCAATTCCCCGATTTGAGCGCTCTGGTTGATGATTATTTACGTTTGAAACTACGGCGGAATGTGCAGAGCTGGAAAACTCACCAGTTACCCAAAATTGTAACACATACCCTGATTGATGATGCTAAAGATGAAATTTTAAACTTCCTGCGCACTGCCAATTTGGTAAATAACCGCCACGACAAGGTAAAAATGGTTTATCATCCCGATTTTATTTCAACGTCCAACCCGCTTTTTAAAATGGAGTACACCCAGTTTGTTCGCGGATGCCACCTCGGAATTTTCCCAAGTATGTATGAACCCTGGGGGTATACTCCGCTGGAGTGCCTCGCAAGCGGTGTGCCTTCCATAACCAGCGATATGGCCGGGTTTGGCGATTATGTTGTTAAGGAAGTACCCGATAACGATGCCAAAGGTTTGTACATTATTAACCGGCGGGGCCGCGATTTTTACGAGGTGGCTGAAGATATGGCCAACAAGCTGTTTGCATTTGTGCAAATGTCGCGCCGCGAACGAATTGCACTGCGTTACCGTTGTGAAGAAGCATCGCTTCATTTCGACTGGTCGAACCTGGGAAAATATTACGATGAAGCCTATAATCTTGTGGTAACGAGATAAATCAAACCATATTCAATGAAAAAAGCTCCGATTGGTGTTTTCGATTCAGGTTACGGCGGATTAACCGTTTTAAAGGAACTGGTTAAAACTTTACCCGGCTATGATTTTCTGTACCTTGGTGATAATGCGCGCACTCCTTATGGAACACGATCTTTTGATGTAGTTTACGAATACACCTTGCAGGCGGTAAAGTACCTTTTTTCTCAAAATTGCCCACTGGTAATAATTGCATGTAACACTGCTTCGGCAAAAGCACTTCGCAATATTCAGCAACTCGATTTGCCTCAAATTGCACCAGAGCGAAGGGTTCTGGGAGTAATCAGGCCCAGCGTTGAGAAAGTAGCTGAAATTACAAAAAATGGGCATGTGGGTGTTTTGGGAACCACAGGAACGGTTACTTCCCTGTCGTACCCCATTGAATTGGAAAAATGGTCGGGTGGCCATGTAAAATCAACCGTTCAGGAAGCTTGTCCGATGTGGGTGCCGATTGTTGAAAATAATGAAATTGAAACCCCGGGTGCTGAATATTTCATCCAAAAAAATATTCAAAATATACTTGATAAAGACCCGCAACTGGACACTTTGATTTTGGGGTGTACTCATTATCCGCTTTTAATCAATTCTATTCGCAGGTATGTTCCCGGCAACATCCAAATTCTTGAGCAAGGTGCGATTGTAGCCGAAAAACTGACTGATTATTTAGTACGGCACCCGGAAATTGAGGGCAAATTGTCGCAAAATGGCAGGCTCAAATTTCAAACCACAGAATCAGTGGAAAATTTTGAAGGAAAGGCTGCACTTTTTATGGGACACGAAGTAGAAGCAGAACATGTTCATTTTTAACCGAAGGAACTAATCCGCAAAAAATGTGTCTTTTATTAGTTATATGATGGAATAAATGGAATAAGATAAAACCACTTTTCAACCGAAAAGTGGCTGTTATACTATTATTTTCTGCAATTAAACGATATACTTTTTTACAGTTGCATTCATCGCATCAAACTGTTCTTCCATGCTTTGCAGTAATTTGAATTGTGCATGCGTACGGACCAGGTTGTGGTTGGGCGATTTAATTTTGTAATAATTGTCGCCGTCAATGTAATCCATTAAAAAGCGAAGTACCTGTTCGTAAGTAATAAATTTTGCTGAAAATGCCAGGTATTCCGCTTCCTTTTCAGTTAAAAACGACCTGGCTTCCTCGATGTATCCTTTTGTAAAAGCATTAAAAATTTCAATGTCCATAGAAACGTTGTCCAAATTCAGATCGTCTTCCGCTCCTGTATTTGTGTAAGTTCGCATAGCATCTCCAAAATCATTTAACACGGTGCTGTTTAACACAGTATCCAAATCAATTACACAAAGTACTTCGCCTTTTTTGTCGAACAGGATGTTATTGATTTTTGTATCGTTGTGGCTGATTCGGGTTGGAATAACACCGTTTTCAATCAGTTCATAAAAATTAAGCATCTCCAAACGGCGACGTTCAATCCAGCTAATTTCTTCTGTAAGCTCTTTTTTTCTTCCAAGCGGGTCTTTTGTCAAAACCGCATCCCACTGTTTAAACCTGAACCGCATATCATGAAATCCGGGTAAAATATTGGTGAGAGGTTCTTTTAGATCGGCAACCAGCGTTTGAAATTTTCCAATTCCTTTGCCACCTGAATATGCCAATTCCGGAGTTTTTGCCGAATCGTATGCAATCGTATCTTCAATAAACAAACAAACTGCCCAATATTCCTCTTCTTCATCAAGAAAATAAAGTTTATTGTCAAAGGCAGGAATAATTGTCATGGCTTCGCGCAACGGATCGCCACCGGCGGCAACAACTTTCTTTTTGATGTGCATGCACACTTTTTGGATGTTTTCCATCATGGCCGGAATAGGGGAGAATATTTGTTTGTTTTTTCGCTGAAGGATGTAATTCGGGCTTTTACCTTCGGTTTTTATGATAAATGTATCATTAATAAAACCTTCACCCAGCGGCTGAACTTCAATAATTTTTCCTTCAACCTGAAATTTTCCGGCTATTTCTTCCAATTTGTTTTTCATGATTTAGTTTGATTGTTTGCTGAAATTACTACGATTTTAACACTCCGGTTTGGCAAGCTGAATTTTTATTTCCACAGATTTTCAGGATACTCTCCCTGCTGAATCAGTGTTCTGATTTTTTCAATTACAAAAGGCTTGTCTTCCTTGTAGGTTACTCCAAACCAGGGTGAGTTTGCTTCCAGTATTTTTACCGTGGCTTTTTGTTCCTGAATCAGTTCATAAACCACGGAAGGAATGTACATTTCCGATTTAGGTTTATGGATTTCTGTTTGCAGGAATTCAACAAATTTTTCTTCC
>JAFGDX010000274.1 GCA_016931875.1 Prolixibacteraceae bacterium | reverse complement strand
AAAACAACATGAAAATTATTATCGACGATAAAATACCTTATATAAAAGGCGCTCTCGAACCTTTTGCAGAAGTAGTTTATCTGCCGGGAAGCCAGACAACACACCGGGTGGTGAAAGATGCGGATGCCCTTATTACCCGCACGCGCACCATTTGCAACCAACAACTCCTGGAAGGTTCAAAAGTAAAATTTATTGCCACGGCAACCATTGGGTACGACCACATTGATACCGGCTACTGCCAAAAAGCCGGAATTACATGGACAAATGCCCCTGGCTGCAATGCAGGGAGTGTAAACCAGTACATCGCTTCGGCACTGTTTGCATGGTCGATGCGAAAAAGACAGGACCTGGCCGGAAAAACCATCGGAATTGTGGGGGTTGGAAATGTGGGTTCGAAAGTAGCCAGCCTTTGCAAAATCATTGGCATGAATGTTTTGCTAAACGACCCGCCACGGGAAAGAATGGAAGGACCGCAGGGATTTGTTTCAATAAAAAAAATTCAGCAGGAAGCCGATATTATTACCTTTCATGTTCCTTTAAACCTGGAAGGAATTGACAAGACATTTCACATGGCAGATGAAACCTTTCTCCAGCATCTGGCAAAAAAACCCCTGCTTATAAATTCATGCCGGGGCGAAGTTTTTGATACCGAAGCAGTTTACAATGCTTTGGAAGCCAACGACATTTCCGGTGTAATTCTCGATTGTTGGGAAAATGAACCGGACATTGATTTGGAACTTTTGAATCTCGCAGAATTTGGAACACCTCATATTGCCGGTTATTCAAAAGACGGGAAAGCCAACGGAACCCAAATGAGTGTGCAGGCGGTCAGCCGTTTTTTTAAGCTTGGAATTGATAACTGGCAGCCCGAAAAAGTAGAACTTCCGGAAAATACAGTTCTTGCAATAGACGGAAATCAACGCCGGGAATATTCCATTCTGGCCGAGGCAATCCTTTCCACCTACGACATTGAAAACGACGACGAAGCTCTGCGCGAAACACCCCATCTGTTCGAAAAGCTAAGAGGAGATTATGGAGTGAGAAGAGAGTTTGATACTTACACAATTAAAGCCAAAAATATAGAAAATGCCACTCTCGGAAAACTAAAAAAATTAGGGTTTAAAATTGAAAATGAATAAACGCAAAAACACAGGCAATTTGTAAATATTATGTCTCTGAAACTTTGAGACGCTGAAATAAAAAAACAATTCAAAATAATACTATGAAAAAATTAGCAGATATTGGCTTAATAGGTCTCGCAGTTATGGGCGAAAACCTTGTATTGAACATGGAAAGCAAAGGCTACACTGTGGCTGTGTATAACCGTACGGTTGAAAAAGTTGACAAATTTGTAAATGGTCGTGGCGCCGGTAAAAATTTTATCGGAACACATTCCATTGAAGAGTTTATTGCATCGCTCGAACGACCGCGAAAAGTAATGATGCTGGTTAAAGCCGGAAAACCGGTTGATGCACTGATTGAGCAATTGTTGCCGCACCTTGAAAAGGGAGACATTATTATTGATGGTGGAAATTCTCATTTTCCTGACACAATCAGACGAAGTGAATACGTGGAAAGCAAAGGGCTCCTTTATATCGGCACCGGTGTTTCAGGAGGTGAAGAAGGCGCATTACTTGGCCCTTCGATGATGCCGGGTGGTTCGCCTGCAGCGTGGCCACACGTAAAAGAAATTTTCCAGGCTGTGGCAGCAAAAGTGGAAGACGGTTCGCCTTGCTGCGACTGGGTTGGCGAAGGTGGAGCCGGGCATTTCGTAAAAATGGTTCACAACGGAATTGAATATGGCGACATGCAGATTATTACCGAGGCTTACCAGTTGATGAAAGACTTGCTGGGAATGACCAACACTGAAATGCATGAAGTTTTTAAAGTATGGAACGAACAGGAACTCGATAGTTATCTGATTGAAATTACCCGCGATATTTTAGGTTACAAAGACGAAAAAGGAGAAGAAACGGTTGATTTTATCCTTGACACCGCCGGACAAAAAGGAACCGGAAAATGGACCGGTATTTCGGCACTGGATTTGGGAATTCCGTTAACCCTGATTGGAGAGTCGGTTTTTGCCCGTTGTCTTTCAGCACAAAAAGATTTACGAGTTCAGGCAGCAAAAGTAATTTCAGGGCCTGTTCCAAAATTTGAAGGCGATAAAGCCCAATTTATTGATGATTTAAAAATGGCCTTGTATGGCGCAAAAATCATTTCGTATGCACAAGGCTACAACCTGATGATGGAAGCTGCCAAAGAATACGGTTGGAACCTGAATTATGGCGGAATAGCATTGATGTGGCGCGGTGGTTGTATCATCCGCTCGGTATTTTTGGCTGACATTAAAACTGCTTTTGATAAAAATCCGGAACTGCCGAATTTGTTGCTTGATCCGTTTTTTAAAGAAAAAATTGAATCGGCACAGGATGGATGGCGAAGAGTTTGTGCAACCGCCCTTGCCAACGGAATTCCGGTTCCGGCGCTTACTTCTGCACTTTGTTATTTCGACGGATTCAGAACAGAACGCTTACCTGCCAACTTGCTGCAGGCCCAGCGTGATTATTTTGGCGCACACACATACGAAAGAACAGACAAACCAAGGGGCGAATTTTTTCATACCAACTGGACAGGACGGGGTGGCGACACTGCCTCGTCGACCTATAACGTATAACCTGAACCAACCAAACGATCATAAAAAATCCGGAGAAAACTCCGGATTTTTTCTTTTT
>JAFGDX010000026.1 GCA_016931875.1 Prolixibacteraceae bacterium | reverse complement strand
GAGAACACCCCGAACTGGAATATCACCTTCTGCGGAATTTTCGGAAATATGCACGAACAAGCGAACCAAGCCTGACAAATACACAGCTTCGCTCGCTTGTGCTGGCACAACATCACGGTTTGCCCACGCGTCTTCTCGACTGGACCTACTCTCCGTTTATTGCCATGCACTTTGCCACTTCAAACACCGAACATTACAATATTGACGGAGTTATCTGGAAAGTTGACTTTGTAAAAGTAAACCACCTGATTCCCGAGCCGCTCAAAATTCTTCTTGAAAAAGAAAAATGCAACGCATTTACCGTTGAAATGCTCGAATCGGAATTTTCAAGTGTTCAGAAAATGGATGAAAAAATAGGGTCAGGAAATGTTCTGTTTTTTGAACCGCCTTCCATCGACGACCGAATTGTCAACCAGTTCGCGCTTTTTTCCATCATGTCCGATCCGGTTGCCATTCTTGATGACTGGCTGATAAACCACCCCGAAGTGTACCGGAGAATAATTATTCCGGCAAAATTAAAATGGGAAATCCGCGACAAACTCGACCAGGCCAACATTACCGAACGGGTTTTGTTTCCGGGGCTCGACGGGCTGGCCAACTGGCTGAAAAGACATTATCAACCAAAAAGTATTTAATTTGTTGAAATAAATACCGGAAATTATTGACGGAGAAAATAATAACCAACGTTACAATTATGGAAAAAATGAAAATGAAACGCCGGAAATTTTTAGGAGCGTTATCGCTTGGCACGGCACATCTGCTTTTTTCAAATCCGATATATGCGGGAGTTTCACAACTTGTTTCAGCCGATCCGCTGCAAAAAATCAAACTTGGAAGGTCGGGGCTGGAAACCACATTGATTGGCGTTGGAACGGGTGTGCATGCCTCCAACAGAACATCGTTTTTAACACGCCAGGAACAAGAAAAAAGCCTGGCACTTTTAAAACATGCCTACGACAGGGGTATCAGAAATTTTGATTGTGCTGATACATACGGAACACATAGAATGATGGCACAGGTACTTCCAAAAATGAACCGCGAAGAGCTAACCATCACCTCGAAAATATGGGTTCGCGGCGGCGGAATTCCTGAACCGGAAAGACCTGACGCCGATGTTGTGGTTGACCGCTTCAGAAAGGAATTGAATACAGATTACATCGATTTGGTTCAAATACATTGTATGGTTGATGAAAACTGGACTGAAACCCAGAAAAAACAGATGGATATTCTGGAAAATTTAAAAGCCAAAGGCATTATTCGCGCTCATGGTGTTTCAGTACATTCGCTCGATGCGATGAATGACGCCTTGAATAGTTCGTGGGTTGATGTCATTCACGTCAGGGTTAATCCTTACGGAATTGCCATGGATAAACCCGACCCGGAAGAAGTAGTACAAGTGATTCACAAACTGCACCAGGCTGGAAAAGGAGTAATTGGCATGAAGCTGGTTGGCGATGGAAAATTAAGAAACGACAGTGAAAAAATTGACAACTCGCTTCGGTTTGTGCTGGGGCTTGGCAGTGTTGATATGATGATTGTTGGTTTTGAAGAAAAAGACCAAATCGACAACTATCTGGAAAGAGTTGAAAAAGCGCTGCGTGAAGTAAAAAGGAGCTGATATGCCAAAAACCATTTTGCGTATTGAGAAACTACTGGGGTTTCCCTGGCCAACACAAAATCCATTTTTGTTTTGTGTTCATCATCTTGATTTTTACCCCCGCGGAAACGATAACCTTGGCCCCGATGCATCGCTGGAAGGGCGAAACGCAGGGAATGATTTTATTGTTAAAGACGGGTGGAGAATGTACCACGGAACCAAAGTTCCCGGATTTCCGGTTCACCCGCACCGGGGGTTTGAAACGGTTACTTTTGTGTTACAGGGATTTGTTGATCATGCTGATTCTGACGGGGCTGCCGCCCGTTACGGAGAACGCGATGTACAGTGGATGTCAGCCGGAAGCGGGCTTCAACACTCGGAGATGTTTCCGCTTTTGAACCAAAACAAAGAAAATACGCTTGAACTTTTCCAGATTTGGTTAAATCTGCCGGCAGAGAAAAAAAAGGGAAAACCCGCATTTAAAATGTTGTGGGGTGAAACCATTCCCTCACCTGTTTTTTACAGCGACAACAAAAAGCAAACCCGTGTTGACATTGTAGCCGGACAAATTGAAGACTTCCGTGCTCCGGAACCGGTGCCGGCTTCATGGGCATTCAACAAAGAAAATGAAGTGGCCATCTGGCAGATATCCATGGAAGAAAATGCCTCATGGGAAATTCCGGCTGCCCGACAAAAGATAAACCGGTCATTGTATTTTTTTGAAGGTGATTCCATTCAAATCAACAAGGAGAAAATTGCCGTAAACCATCTTATTGAACTGGATTCCGCTCAAAAAATAATACTTCATAACGAAAATAAACCTGCCCGGTTATTGTTGCTCCAGGGTAAACCAATTGATGAGCCGGTGATACAGTACGGACCTTTTGTTATGAATTCAAAAATGGAAATTGAGCAGGCATTTGCCGATTATAAACGTACTCAGTTTGGCGGATGGCCCTGGCCGGAACAGGAGCAGGTTCACAACAAAAACCTGGGGCGATTTGTAAACAAGGGAGATGGCACGGAAATAGTTAAATAACTGACTTGTATAAAAAATCCCGGCCCTCTGACCGGGATTTAACCTATGTAAAGAAACACAACGCAAAGTTGATGAATCGTGTTTTTTTTTGACTGCCCAAAATACAGAACGTTTAATACAGCAAAAAATAATTCTGGAATATTTGGATTTAATTAATAATAGCATAAAACAAAGGGTTGTGAATTCAATTTTTTTTAATGACTTTTGGGCTTTGAAAATGATATTCTTTCAATGAAAAAACTGCTGTATAAAAACCGGTATTTTTTTGTTCCATACACCATTTTTCTGCTCGTCTGCGGTACTCTGTTACTCCTTTTTTCAAAAACCAATCTCCATATTTTATCCAACGAGGCCAATTCACCTTTCTTTGACTCTTTTTTTAAATATGCAACCTATTTGGGCGACGGGGCAATGATTGCCGTAATGTTTGTTATTTTGCTGTTTACCAAATACCGTTATGCTTTTATATTTCTCACTGCCGGCTTATTAACTGCACTTGTTGTAAACCTCTTTAAAAAGGTAATTTTTCATGGAATGTACAGGCCTTCAAAATACTTTGAACTGTATGAAAGTTACCAGCTCCATTTGGTGGAAGGAGTAAAATTGCATTCGTTGCAGAGTTTTCCGTCAGGTCATACCGCAACTGCGTTTAATTTGTTTTTAATGATGGCGTTAATGGTAAAAAACAACCTTTTGAAATTCATTTTCTTTACAATGGCAATTCTGGTAGCTTATTCAAGGGTCTATATTTCCCAACATTTTTTGGTTGATATTACCGCAGGTTCAGTAATTGGAATCTCATTAATTGTAATTATCTGGCTTTGGTTTGAAAGATGGAATAAAAACTGGTTAAACCATTCTGTTATCCGACATTCAGAACATTAGCATGATAAATAAAATTCATCCGGTTAAAATTCAGCTTTTTATCGCTGCAGTCGCGTCGTTGCTGTTTATCCCTTTTTTGGGCGGCGTTCATTTGTTCGACTGGGATGAAATTAATTTTGCCGAAGCAGCGCGTGAAATGATGGTTACCCAAAATTACCTGACCGTTCAGATTAACTTTTTGCCGTTTTGGGAAAAACCCCCGCTTTTTATCTGGATGCAGGTACTCTCGATGAAACTGTTTGGAATTAATGAATTTGCAGCGCGTTTTCCAAATGCAATTTGTGGGGTTGTTACTTTGCTGATTCTTTTCAAAATTGGCCGGAAAATACACAACAACCTGTTTGGAATACTGTGGGTACTGGCATTTGCCGGTTCTGTTCTGCCTTTTTTTTATTTCAAATCCGGCATTATCGACCCGTGGTTTAACCTTTTTATCTTTCTTGGCATCTATTTTTTGATTTTGTATTCATCTCCTGAAAACTCAAAAAGAAAGCAAAACGTCATTCTGGCTGCTTTATTTGCAGGGCTGGCTGTTTTAACCAAAGGGCCTGTCGGATTTCTTCTAATTGCACTCACAACTGCTGTTTTTCTTGTTTGGGTGAAATTTAAGGTAAAAGTAAAATTTACGGAAATTGTACTTTACTTTTTAATTCTG